>JAHRAM010000203.1 GCA_020027305.1 Acidimicrobiia bacterium
GAAGAGGGAAATGAGGCATACACTTTTTCACGTGACCTTAAAGACCCCCTACTTTTTCATTTCTATGAAAAATATACATCCCAAGAAGCGTTAGATGCTCATATGGGATCTGCCCATTTGGCAGAGTTCATCGGGGCAATGGGAGAAGCTGGCATCGCCGACACAGAGGTGATAGTTTATGAAACCAGCTCTGAGAAAAACATGTTTGGTGGCGAGTAGTCTCTAGCTTGCTTGGTAAAAGCAGTTGTTAGCTCAACAGGCTGGCGAGCGCCCAGATTGAAACCACCGTTCCCAGCAAAATCATAATAATAGACCGAATAAGAGGAGCTTTTGAAAGTCTCCCCTCACTATGTTTTTTGTCACTCTTGGTATCGCCCTTTTCAGCGGTGTCTTTTTTATCGAGATATTTAATCTTTTCAGCTTGAGCCTCAGCTTGTTTGGTTTGATTGCCAGCTTCAATTTGTTGAGCCTTAAATTTCCTTGACTTTTTTTGTGATGCTGGGCCAATCAGAGCCAGCAGGTTTCCGACTGCTAGTGCTCCGCCGATAGCAAGTGTTAGCCAAGCTAGCAAATCGTCACCAAAGAAATTCATATTTCTAATTTTACAAATCAAAGTTGCTAAACATTCAACGCAAGAAACCTGTAGCTGCCAAACAATTTAAATCATTTGGCAGCTAGGTTGGTTTGGAGCATTTAATTTGTCAAACTAATTCGGCACAATAATTGCTTGAACTTCAGTCACATCAAATACCTGTTCGGGCGACAGAGAATTTTGTGCTGGCAGTGTGCCACTACTAGGCAAATTGCTAGATGAGCAATTGGGTGAACACACCCAACTTACTTCCCAAGAAATGAGAGCCTGAACTTTGTGAATTCCAGAGTGCCTCCAAGTATAGCTACATTGAGATGTCACATTACCACCCCTATCATTACTGCTGGAAACATCACTATTTGAAACATCAGGCGTCCAGATTTTGCCAGTGCCAGAACCACAATCAATGTTTCTGGTTTGATTACCTATCGGCAACTGAACTTGCATCGTTAAGTTTGCAGGAGTTGCAGTTGATGTGTAGGTTTTAGCATTGTCCCCCTCACCTTGAATAACAACTTTCACTCTGTCTCTCCATTCTGCTGGGTCAATCCAAAACCATGTGTCAATTCCCACGATGTGAAGCCCATTTCCATCGGGAGCTGATTTTATCTCTAGCGAGGGCAGAGCGGGCATCAACTCATTTTCTGAGGGTGGTGTCGCAGGTGGTTCAGTTGTTGTGGTCGTAGCTATGGGTATTGTTGTAGTTGTCGCAACCGCAATTGTGGTCGCCGTTGTTGATGGGGTTGTCGGTGCCGTTGGCGGAACAAATGGATAAGTAATATTAGGTTGTGTTATTGGCGGTGCAGTAGTTGTAGATGTGCTTAGAGAAGTTGGCTGTGGTTCTGCATTTTTACCCACCGCGCAATCTGCCATATAAAAATGGATAACATCAGGGTCGCACTTCATCTTACAAACCCCATATTGATAAGCTGCCACGCCAGTTCGAATTCCAATCAAGTTTGAGCCGTGTGGGCAGTAGAAGTGCCCATACAACCTCGTGTTTGAAACTTTACTAATCGTGCGACACTGCCGAGTGGCACCTGGCAAGCCTGAACGCCCAATCCCAGCTTGGTCAACTCTGACAAAGCCACTCGGGCAGTTAGTTCGCCGTGCCTTATCGGCTGGATACCAGTCGTTGGGATGAGTAAATATGTCACAGGCACTTTTGCCGTTTGAGCTATATCTTCCCCCACCGATGCCACACCTGTCGTCACCTTTAGGTGTGTTGGTGTCTTCATGGATGACGGTGAGCCCGTTTTTACGCGCATCTTCGTGACTGAGGGTGTCAGTTTGGATTAACCCCCCATCCCCATTTTGGTCGCTGTTGGTTTGCATCTGATTTTCGTTGCTCGGTTTTTTCTCCGTTTCGCACCCTGCCAAAAAAGATAAGACTGCTAACAGCGCCGCCCCCACCAAAAATATTTTTGATGAGAAGATTTTTGTTATTATTTTCATGAATGTAGCCATTGTCTGACCTCGCTTTCGTTCCAGTTCCAGTTTTTGTTTAGGTTTTCGTTTAATTTTTCGGGCAAGTTCTCGCCCACCTGATTGCTTTCTAATTGGTTGCTAAATATCCAGTCGCTCACTGACTTGTCTGCTTTGAGCCTCTGTTGAAGTTCGCCAACCAGCTTGGGAAGCTCTTCACACCCTCGCTTGTGCTCGCGAACCGATTGAACTCGCCACCTGCCACCAATCCACGACAGCCAGTTTTCTACTAAAAATGGATAGTCAGGCTGTGGTCGTTGCTGGGTTGAAGCATTTCCGCTGGCGTCATAGACAGTGCCGTATCCATTTGCGGGAAAGCAGGTTACAACCACCGCTTCGCCAGAGCGAACCCCAACTGTTGCGAGTTGAGTTGGCAACTGCCCGCCTCGCACTGTTGATTTAGTGCGAATGAGATAAGTGAGGTTGTTCCAAACTATCTCAAGGCGGGGCTGTGAGTTTAGACGGGCAATACAGAGCAGTTGTTCAGATGCCTCATTAAAATTTTTGTCTGTGGCGTTAGGGCTGTTGTCATTTGGATTGCTATCGCTTGAGCTATTTAATGTGTTGCTTATACTTGGTGAATTGTTTGTATTTCCCCAAGCACTGAATACGGTTTCATAATTTTTATAAGTTACCCCAGCTGCTGAAATAGCAAAGATGTTTGCGAACTCTAGCGACACTGAAGGAACCAACTCGCCAGCCACACTTTCGGCATAGTCTGGGATTTGTGTTTGCATGTTTTCTAGACGGTGGCGGTCGTTGCAAATATCGTCGCCGTTTTTGTCTGCTTCATTTAGCAGTGCTATGGCCTCTTTGGCGGGGAGGTCAATAATCGGCAGGTCGACAAACCCATCTGCTTCGCGTGCAGTGCTTGCCAGATTGTTTGCGCCAGCACTTTGCCCACTGCTTTCAGATGCATTTAATTGTGAGGTTGAATTCAATTGCGGTTTAACATCACTCACAAAATCTGCAGTCTCAAAATTCGTTTCGTCATCAATTGCTCGTTCAACACTAGGTGGCGAATTCGAACATGCGGCAGAGGTAAGCAGTGCTACTATCAGCCCAGCGGTTATTGGTTTAATCATTTTTGTTGTTTTCATTTGTGTCTGTTCCTTTCTTTTGTTTGTTGTTGAATCAAAATGTTGAAAGATAAGCCCAAATCAAAATGGGCGATAGAGATTTCGCTTGAGCGGGTTTATCTGCTTAAAACACAGGCTTTAAAACCTGCTTAAAATGCAAGCGATAGAAAAATAGACTCAAATAATATGTTTTAAAACAACGGACTTTAAAAATAAAGCCCAAAATAATAGTGAGCGATAGATTGATAAAATATTTTAGAAATAGCTTCTAATCATAAATAAAGCACAAGCATAAATCTAAATTGCGGGTCTAATAGAGCCACATCGCAACGTTAATCGTATATTTAATATTGGTTAATCATATATCTAATATTGTAGATAGTGCA
>JAHRAM010000207.1 GCA_020027305.1 Acidimicrobiia bacterium
TGATTTTTCTTCAAAATCATCTCGTGTACTTTGGGTGTCTGCACCCCTTTTTTCTGTAATATATTTATTTATTTTTTTCTCTAAAACCTCCACGCTCTTTATAAAAGGAGACTTTCTTAAAGAGCCAGAACCGGGGCCTTTGGTAGCACAAATGTGGGCTGCCTTTGGGTCGTAGGGTAAATCCCCAATAACACCAACTTGTCCACCTGAAATCGAACGGAGGGCATTGTCGATTTCGACCCCGGTGTATTTCACATTTGAACGTTCAGGAGCATTAACCACCACAACCCCTAAATTGGTTTTATGCATCTTATGTTCTGATACCTGAAAAAGCAATGGGTCAAGATGCTCAAACCAAGGTTGCACCACCAAGATTAGAAGGTCAGCAGCTAGCAACAAATTCTCAGGGCAAGTTGAGATGTTGACTCTACCTAAATCAAAGAATATATCTTTTTCTGGAAGGATTTCTGAAATATCTCTGAGTGGGAGTTCCTTTAGCAAGCTCTCAGTTGTTGAGCTCTTCCCACTAGCAGTTATCACTGGCACTCCTCCTGGCAAGTATTGATATTCGTCAATTGAAATCGAGGCATCTACACTGTGTCTGCAGCTGGTCACAAAATTCAAAAGCTCTCCCTGCTTTAGGTTGTAGCGGGCTGCTAAAACTGGTGCTGTAATATCTGCCTCTATCAAAATGCAATCGCGACTCCAAATGTGTGTGAGCATAACTGAAAGAGACGTAACCCCTGGCGACCCTCTTACTGAACCAATTAAAATATTCATTGCACTACCTCACTTTCTTTCGCAGTGTCTTCTTGGTTCTTGGCATTTTCTCTTAGTGGATTTATAAAAAGCCTCACCCCGCCTGCGCTAGAAATTTCTACAAACTGCATTTGAGAAGATTCAGGAATGGGAAATGACACCAGCAAGTCTGGGGCTGTTCCTTCACGAAGCTGAATTACAGAATGGATTTGAATTTGTTTAAGTGGCAAAATATCAGCTTCTTCAGTTGAAAAAATGTCAACAAAATCACCTGCCCTAAGTTTTGAAAGTGGATACTCCCCCACCTGAAGATGTAAACCTGCCAACACATATCCATCTGCTACTTTTGGAATGCTAGAAAAATGAGTTGATAACACGGGGCTCCTTGCTGACAAATCTATAGTTGCTCTTTTTCCAATAACTGAGTTGGCTTCTGTTGAAAGAAGTGTGCCCACATCTCCGCTCACCTTTACCGTAGAAAGATGGGCGGCTGATAAAACTGAATCTTTTTGAATATCTTTTGCCAGTATCAAAATAGTTTTTTCTGGCAGGGTGGATGATTGCCTAAATGAAAACGAAAAGATTACCCCACCGACAATTAAAATAATTCCAATCACAATCTCAAGGTGGCGTCCTTTTATTTGCGGCTTTGATTTGTGCGCCCTTTTTAAACGTGTTGTGTTTTTTGGTGCTGTTTCTTTTGCCATATCTTTTTTTGAGTGTGCATTTTTTAATGATGGAGAAATACGGCTTAGTAAAAATTGTTTCTTTTGTTTCATCTTTTGCTCGCTTTCTTTTTTTGTTTTTTCCTTTTGTTTTTTTGTTTTATTTTTTCTTTTCCTATATATAAATAAATTGGGTTTTAAAACAAAAAACGCTACAAGTTTTTTAAAAATTTGAAAGAATTTTTATAGCCCAAATTTTCACAGAGCCATATTTCTACCAACTATAATTCCGCTTTCAACTAATAAAAGCGCAGATGGATTGGGGCAATGTCAATCATATAAAAATTATTATTTTCATTTTAAAAACTAATAAAAGCGCAGATAGCTTGGGCAAGGTCAATCAGCTACCGATACTAGTTTTGTAGCTGTCTATTTAAAACGCAGACGATTTAAAACGCGGTCAATTCAAAACCAAAGTGATTTTTTCTTGTGCTAGGGCTGAAACCACATCAGCCAGTTCAGCTTTTGAAACAGCTACCATAACTTTCCGTTCTGTGATGTCTGCCACATAACTTTCCTTTGCCAACATTCGAGATTGCCCTTCAAAATCGGTAGCCCACAAATCAACGCGATTTCCTATAGCAAGGGTTGGGCGACTATCTTCATCAACAGTTATTACAACTCTTGAAAGATTCCCAAACTGAGTCGTTGTTTGTGTTTCACTTTGCCCTGAACTAGAAGTAACTTTAAAAAAGATGAGCATCAAAAAAAGTGTGGCCGCGATTAACAACGGAATATAGATCTTTGGGTTTTGCAATTTGGCAGCCAAAAAATTGGGTTGCCAAATGTTTTGATTTGCTTTTTTCATTTTGTTTCCTTTCAAATTTTTTAATTTTGCAATTTGTTTATTTTTGGAATAATAAGCCCTTTGGCAATTGGGTCGTCTGTGATTGTAAGTCCGCCCAAGATATCATGCCCGCTGAGTTTAATCATTCGCTATCGCCTCATATATGGGCTTTATTTTTTGGAGTTGCTCTTGTGTAGCATCTCCAGTAGCTCCTTCAAACCAATATATTGCAGTATTAGCGTCCCAACAAATTAAC
>JAHRAM010000007.1 GCA_020027305.1 Acidimicrobiia bacterium
CCACCATTATTCAAACTAAGGGTGATTTTGGAACCCATCCATTTTTATTGTTTGCTACAAAGAAGGGCAAAGTCAAAAAGACTGAGTTAGCACAATATGAATCGGTTCGCAAAAATGGCTTGCGAGCTATTAACTTAGTAGAAGGCGATGAGTTGGTAGAAGTGCTCCGTATTAACGACAACACACACATCGGGCTAATCAGTCGATTCGGGCGTTTAGCTCGATTTTCAGGTGAGCAAGTTCGTTCTATGGGGCGTACTGCTGCAGGTGTTAGAGGAATGCGTTTTAAAGATTTAGCTGGCGAAGACATCGATGGAGTAGTAGCTGCTGTGGAAATTTCTGATGGCGAACAACTTCTAGTAATAACTGAAAAAGGCTACGGCAAACGCACAGACTTTTCAGAGTTTGGAGCAAAAGGGCGAGGCGGAATGGGTGTGGTTGCTGCTAAGTATAATCAGGAGAGGGGAAGGGTTGCAGATGCAATGAGAGTGGGTGAAGATGATGAGCTTATGGTAATGGCACAAAGCGGAAAACTGATTCGAGTTCAGGTAAAAAATGTTTCAGTTCAAGGCAGAACAGCTTCAGGCGTTCGCCTTATGAAACTAGATGAAGATGATCAGCTGGCTTCTGTAGCTTTATTAGATGTGCTTCACGCCAGCCCTGACTCAAACTTAAATGAAGTTGAGGAAGAAGTTGAAGAAACTGAAGAAGCTGAGGCCGAAGAAGAAGCTGAGGGAGAACCAGAACCAGAACCTGAAACTGTTGCTGAGGCTCAAGATGAGCTTCCCTAAACAATATTTGAAGTTGTTCAACGACTAAAAAGAAACAGCAAGAGCTATATTTAAACGGTATTAGAACACATAAAAAAATGACAGAAAAACCGAAAACTCAAAAGTCAAGATGGCATAAGGTTTTGGCAAAAATACGGCAAAAAACGGAATATAGCTCGCAGCATACTTCTAAGGCTAGGTTAGTTGGGCGAACCGTACACCATATTGAGCCATGGTCTACATTTAAGATATCTCTATTGTTAACATTCAGCATTTGGGTCATTGCTATGGTAGCAGGTGCGATTTTATGGGGGATTGCTTCGGCACTCAACCTCATCCAACGGATTGAAAATTTTGTAACTGAGCTGCTGGCTCTTGAAACTTATAACCTTCCATTTGTTGGGACATTTTTCATTTTGGCATTGCTTGGGCTGGCATGGGTTTTAATCACAACAGCTTTCATGGTGTTAATGTGTATCATCTACAATCAACTAAGCGGTATTTTTGGGGGAGTAAGAATGCTGGTGCTAGAAGAAGAAAGCCTCCAGATGCCAACATCTCATTCCGACAGATTAAATGAATCTGACATAGAAGAAGACACAGAAAGGGAAATAGGGCTCAATGCCCCAAGCAGCACTGATTAAACATTAATTTAAACATTGCTTAAAGACTGCTTGGGGGGATTACTTGAAGTTGCGACTGAATGTAAGGTAATCTGGCAAAATAAATTCTAAAGAAAAAGAGACAAAAAAAGATTAAATTATAAAGCAAAAGAACAAGCAAATAAGCGGGGCTATAGCTCAGCCTGGTTAGAGCGCACCCCTGATAAGGGTGAGGTCGCTGGTTCAAATCCAGCTAGCCCCACGCATATTTCATATACGTTTATTAAATTGTTTGCCATATTCCATAATTTTTCAAAAATTGCTCTTTTAAAAATTGCGACAAAAAACTTGTATATATTTATGTAATTGATGTATTATAAATATATGGGAGGCGTCCTAGAGGAGAAGTACGCACAAAAAAAGAGGAAAAATAAATTTGCTACAGAAGTTAATACAACAAAGCTGGAACTTTTTGGTTGCTGTTTTGGGCACCGCCATTGTATCGGTGGTTGTTCGAGTTGGCGCTAAGTCAAAAGTTCAACAGAGAACTGGTGGTTGGCAGCCAATCAATTTCTCAGCTAAGTAATAAATAGCACGACCTAGCTTAGATATGAATAAGCAGACCGTTGGAATAATTGGTGCTGGCGCAATTGGTCGGCGTTTGCTTAGGCAAGTTCCAGAGACGAAATATATTCCTTCTAATTTTTCATCTGGGGATTTAGCAGATATTGATTTGCTAGTTCTTGCTAATGAAGCACGAAATCAGCCAGCCATTGCAGGTATGGCCGTAGCTGAGGGAAAAAATGTTATTGCCACAGCTGACAATCCTGAAAGCACGTTTGAATTGTTAAGGCTAGATTCCTTAGCAAAAGATAGAGGGGTGTTTTTGCTGGTGGGAGCCGTTTATTCACCTGGTCTTAGCTGTGTTTTGGCTTCACATTTGGCAAACCAGCTAGATAAAGTTCAAGAAATCCATATTGCACGGATGGGAACAGGCGGGCCAGCATGTGCAAAAAATTATCATCGCAGCTTAAGCCGTCCAGGGCTGGAATATGTAGCAGGGCACTGGCAGAAAAAAGCAGGAGGTTCTGGTAGAGAGCTATGCTGGTTCCCAGAGCCAATTGGTGGTGCTGATTGCTATATGGGTGCCTTGGCAGAGCCAGTGTTGCTTGCCCGTAAATTCAAAGATGCTAGGCGCATTACAGCAAAGAGGGCAGCTACTCGGCGGGATAGAATAACAGCACCTTTTCCAATGCTTCGTGCTCCACATATTGAAGGGGGGCTAGGCGGTATTCGAGTAGAGGTGCGTGGGCTGAAAGCATCACAGCCAGAAACTTTGGTGGCAGGGTCTGTAGGGCTTCCAGCAATGGCAGCATCAGCAGTGCTTACGGTGGCTATATCGAAAACAAAAGCCGCTAAACCAGTGGGAGCGATTGGGTTAGCAGAGGCTGTAGATTCTGAGAGTTTTCTAGCTGAAGTCGCAACACAAGGAATTGCGATTTCTGAATTTAAAGGGTCCTTGGCGTTCTAAATGCGCTATTCTAAATGTGCCATTTTAAAAGCAGTGTTATAAACGCGGTTGAGATCTAAAAATAACTAGCCAGCTAAGCAACCCTGAAATTCCAACTAGGATTAGTGAGGTTAAACCAGCTTGTGCATGAGCGAGTTCTTCATTGGCTCCCCAAATTTCAGTTGACAGGGTGCTAAAGTTGGGCGGAGCAAGCAAAAGCGTAATAGGAAGCTCTTTCATTGTCGAAAGCATTATTAGCCCAGCCCCTGTTGCAAGAGAGGGCGCCATAAGTGGCAATTCAACACTGAAGAAACGTTTAATTCTTTTTGCGCCTAACATTTGAGATGCTTCTCCTATATGGGTAGGAACCCCACTTACAGCTACTTCAGTATTTCCTATTGCTTGTGCGCCAAAGTGTAAAATATATGCCATTATCAAAGGAAATGCTGTTTGATAAACCAATGCCCCAATGTCGAAAAAGTCAGAAAGTGGCGAATGAAGAACCCAATAAGTCATTGGCAAAGCAATGACAAGACCAGGAAGGCCAAAGGTTGTAGCAATTACAGTGCTGACTGCTTTTCCTAGTTTTGACCTGTGCCGAACGACATATCTTGCTACTGGAAGAACCAAGAGAACGGCACCTAGCCCTGCTACTAAACCTATTAGCACCGTGTTGCCGATAGCTCCTATCAAGCCATCTAAATGAAGTGAGAGCGTGCCGACAACATTTTTTCGGTTGAGGTATCCGCGAACAACCCAAAATACCATAACCGATAGTGGGCCAACCAAACTAAAAAAGAAAAAACCAAATGCCAAAATTGATGTAGGCAGATTTAATTTTCCCAAGCTAACGGGCTTGACATTTTTATATGTTGCAAAAACTGGCGACTTTGTTTGGTTACTGGTTAGCCAACGTTCACTTCCTACTACGATAAGGCCAGCAATTACCAACAAGATAGCTTGTCCAATGGCAGCAGAGTGGTTTGTTGCACGAGCGTTAGCAAAGAGATCTAGAGTTAGTGCGTTATACCTAAGAATGGAAACTGCGCCGAAGTCGCTAATTGTATATAGAAAAACTAACAATGCCCCAGATGAAATTGAGCGAAGCGATTGAGGCAAAACTATTCTAAAGAAAATTTGAATTCTGCCACTACCGAGCAATAGGGCGCTCTCTTCTTGTGATTGAGACATTCTCAAGAGCCTTGCTCGTACTGGTAGATATACGTAAGGATAAGTAAACAATGTCATTACCAGCCATGCACCCCAATATCCATAAATGGGTGGAAAGTTTAACCCGAAAAAAATCTTTTCTAGGAGGCCACCATTTGCAGTTCCTAAGACAATAGCTGTTGCCCCAACATAGGAAGGAAATGTTAGTGGCAGGGGAGCAAGGATTGTAAGAATTCTTTTGCCAAAAATATTTGTGCGAGTGGTGAGCCACGCCAGAACAACTCCGCAAATAGTTGTGCTAATAGTAACTCCTGCTGCAAGAAGCAAGGTTCTACCTAATGCTTGGAGCGTTTTTGATTCCCCCATTGTGCGAATAGGTTCCCACCCAAAATCAATTCCGCGAAGCACTAGATAACTAACAGGGATTAAAAAGAATGCACCTACTAAGATGCTCCAAACCATATAGTCAAAACGTTGAGTTTTGAATTTATACAGGGTCTTAAATTTATATAGCATTTTATAACACTATGATATTAAGTTGTGAAAATGATTTATTAGAGGATTGCTTTAAAAAACCCTATTTAAAAACAGAGCGCATCTGCCCCAACAAATTTTAGATTGACTTTGTCGCCTCTGGCAAATTTATTATTGTGGTCTACTCCCCTTACCCAAACCTGTCCAGTTTCTGTGAGCTCGGTGAGAGTTCCTGTTGGGTCGGTCAGCACAAAAATTGTGTCATGCCCGTAGTATTCCACCACTGAAATTTCAAGCTCTAAACTATTGCTGGATTTAGTAGTGCTATCTACAAAAACAAAGTCTTCAGGATGAATCAAAACATCTACTGAAGCTCCTTCAGATGGAGAGCTTGGAAGTAAGGGAATATCTCCAAGTAGAGTTTTTGCTACAACCTTGCCTGCTTCATTTTTTTCAACTTTTCCTTTCACCAAATTAGAATGACCGACAAAGTCAGCTATCCATGGGCTTTTTGGACGGGTGTATAGCTCCATAGGGTTTCCTTGCTGCTCAATTTGCCCTGAGCTATTCATGATTGCCACTTGGTCGCCCATAATAAAAGCCTCTTCTTGGTCGTGGGTTACAAAAATAGCTGTCGTTTCTAGTTCAGAAAGCAAAAGGTGTAAATGATTGCGTAGCTCTACACGGGTTGGTTCATCCAAGCTAGAAAAAGGCTCGTCTAGAAGCAAAGCACGTGGCTTGGGTGCTAATGCTCTTGCCAAGGCTACTCTTTGAAGTTGCCCGCCTGAAAGCGTTGAGATACGGCGGTTTTCAAAATTGGGTAGCTGCACCAACTCAAGGGCTTCTGCCACCAATTGAGCTTTGGAGCTAGAATGCGTTCTTAAATTGTTTAACCCATAGGAAACATTTTTCCCCACAGAAAGATGTGGGAAAAGGGCAAGATCTTGAAATACCATTCCCAACCGTCTATGTTCGGGCTTTATGTTTATAGACGGTTTAAGTGGTTGTGCTGAATCAAATAAGACATCGTCTCCTAAGCCAACAGAGCCACAAATTGGAATTTCTAGCCCAGCAATAGCTCGGAGCAAGCTAGTTTTACCACAACCTGATGGTCCAAGCAGTGCCAAAGTTTGCCCTACTGGAACTGACAATTCTAAATCAGACAAGATTGTTCTAACTACATCTTTTCCAGAATAACTGCCATATGACAGGCTCAGGTTTTTAACAGAAAGCCCCTCTCGAGTGCTTTTGTCCACACTTTTAGTGGGGGAGTTTCTAGGTGGGGCTATGGTTATTGCTCGCATTGTTTTTAGGTAATATTTTTCTAACTGTAAAAATTTTTCGGTTGGTTAAAATTCCCTATCTAATGATTCCGCTCTTTTCAATTAGGGCAAGGGTTTCTCCTAGGGCTTCGCCTAGGCGATTTAAATCGGCAAGGAGGTTACGGTCTGCAAATGCATGTAGAGTGGGAACCCCCTCTGGGCTATCAATGTTTGGTAGAAGTGAATACTCTCTAGTTTCTTGCACGAATGTATTTTGAGAGTTTTCGTTTAGAAGGAATTCAAGGAGCTTTTCAGAATCTGATTTATTGCTCGATTCTTTAATAATCGCGCCAGCGGTAACAATAAGCAATGCCCCTATGTCTTCTGGAGGAAAGAAATAATTTTTAGCTGGGGCATTTGGGTCTTCTGCCTTTTGGCGAAGTAGGTAATAGTGATTTACAAGCCCCATATCAACTTCACCAGCAATAACAGCACTTACGATGGCTGAATTTTTAGCGTAGTTAGGCGATTGATTGTTAGCCATTGCTTGTAGCCACTGTTCAGTAGCATCGTCTCCTCGTGCAAGACGCATAGCAGTGATGAAGTCTTGGAAAGAGCCATTTCTTGGGGCAATAGCTACGCGTCCTCTATATTTTGAGTCGGTCAGGTCGTCAATTGAGTTTGGCAGATCTGAAATTGGCACATTTGTGTTATATACAAGCACTCTTTCTCTCCCAGTTAGTCCAACCCATTTTGAATTGGATGAGCGAAAATTTTCACGAACCTTGTTTGCGATAGAAGAAGGAAGATTAGCAAGCCTATTTTTTGATTCTAAGAAGCCAAGTGCCCCTGGACTTTGTGAAATAAATATATCGGCAGGTGATTTGCTACCCTCTTCATTAATTAACAAAGCTAAGTCAGCAGAGCTACCATATCGAACATTTACCTTTATGCCAGACTCAGACTCAAAGGTATTAATGAGTGGCTGTATGAGGCTTTCACTTCTTCCTGAATAAAGGGTGATAGTTCCAGATCCTTCTGAGTTGCTGTGGCTACAAGATGCAAGTGCTAGCGCCACAACAGTTATTCCAGTAATCGCTACAATACATGATTTGAAAATTTGGCGTTTTGTCTTTGTGGTTTTTGCTTTCATTTCTCTTCGGCTTTTTTGTATTTTTGTTTTATGTTAAACACCCTCAATATTATATGTTAAGCATACTTAATATTATATAGAAAGTCAAATTAATAAGT
>JAHRAM010000022.1 GCA_020027305.1 Acidimicrobiia bacterium
GCTAAAAAACCAAAGGATATTGAAATAAAAGAAGTGCGAAAAAGTATGGAGGCATTTATTATTCGAGATATTATTGAGTACGTAAAGCAAAGAGAAGTAATCAGCGAACAAGAGGCAGAAAACCGAAATAGCAGACTTGGCAAAAGAAATTGAAATATCGATTTTGAAAGATATTAAAAAATTTACAAAAAGAGCAGAGGTCAAAATGCAAAGAAAAATAGAAAAGGAACAAGTAAAAAAGAAAAGAGAGATGAAAAAGATACTACAAGAGCTAGGAGAGGTGATAAAAAGTAAAGAGGTGAAAGATTATTAATTTGTTATCGCCGCATTATAAGATTCATTCCACAGTGAAACCCCTTGCTAAGCAACCTATCAAAAAGTAATGTAAGATAAATTAAATACAAAAGAAAGGGCAGCATAATGAATCCCAAGGAAGAAGAAAAAAGCAAAAGACAACAAAGAAAAGACGAGAAACTAGCAGAAGCTGAAATAGACAGAGAAATTAACAGACGCAGACAATCTATCGTAGATAACGGACGAATAATACTCAAAGAATATTATAGTGAGTCAAATAGTGACTAGCTAGAACTATCTTTCTATCCGAGTTATAAATTTATAACTCCCTATCTAATCCCTTCCTGTCTTTAAGGCTTTGTTTCCAAATTCTGTCATAGGGGATGAGTAAAATTTAAGGCAACATGCGCAGTAAAAATATTGTTGGCAATAGCAACCAAAATAAAAATGCCAGCGGCAAAAACACGATAGCCCTTAACCCTGAGCAACAGGAAGCTGCCAACACATTAGATGGCCCTGTGAAAATTGTGGCAGGTGCAGGCACGGGTAAAACTCGGGTTCTAACCCAGCGCTATATGAACCTCGTGAAAGAAGGAAAAGCACGGGCTGAAAATATTTTGTGCGTTACATTCACAAACAAAGCTGCCAATGAAATGTTTGACCGAGTGGCAAGAGAGGGTGTTCCAATCATAAAACACTTGAGCTGGATAGTGACCTTCCACCGATTTGGCTCAAAGGTGCTAAGAGAGCATTCCAATCGGATTTCAAAAAGCGGGCGATTTGAAATTGTTGACACTTCCGACTCCGCTGCAATCATCAACGACATTGTCGCACAAAACCACATTGCCACTTTCTTAAGGGCAAAAAGAATATTGCGAGACATTTCACGGGCAAAAGACGACTACATAACTCCAGAAGAATTCCGCATCAGCAGCAGTGTAAGCAACCAATATCAAGACCACCTTGAATATGAACAAATCGGCACAATCTATTCGCTCTATCAAAAATACCTAGACGCCAACGGGTATTTTGATTTCGGCGACCTGCTTTGTAAAACCATTGACCTATTTGAACAACACCCTGATGTGCTTACAAAATATCAAGAGCAACTGAAATACATCCAGATTGACGAATATCAAGACACCAACTTGGCTCAGCACATGCTCTCAATGAAGCTGGGCGAAAAATACAAAAATGTTTGCGTGGTGGGCGACCCTGACCAAACGATTTACACATGGCGAGGCGCTAGATATGAAAACCTCGCTGAGTTTGATAAAGAAATGGGTTCAGTAAAAACCATAACCCTAGAACAAAACTACCGCTCACACCCACACATCTTAAACTTTGCCAACAACCTCATCAGCCACAACGAATATCGTGAAGAAAAAAATCTGTGGAGCAAAATCGCACTAGGAAACCAAGTTTCACTAAAGGCAGCATACGACCAACCTTCTTTTATTTCACAAAAAATAGATGAACTGATAGCAAGTGGCGACTATGAATATCAAGACATTTGCGTTCTATACAGAAACAACAACCTAAGTGGAGCCATTGAGACAGAGCTGCTTCAGTCATCTATCCCCTATGCAACCAGAGACACTGCTTTTTACCAGCGAGCAGAAATCAAGGATTCCATTGCCTACTTGAAGGTGCTTGCCGACCCTGAAAATGACATCCAGCTTTTAAGAATTACAAACACACCACGGCGTGCCATAGGAAAAAGGGCGATGGAGACCCTCAGCCAGCAGGCACAAGAAAACAACTGCTCTCTGTTTGAAACCATGAAAAACGCTAGCGAGATTTCTGCACTATCTGCCCAAGCCAAAAAAGGATGCTTGAGTTTTACAGCAAGCATTGAAGAAGTTATTGCTGAAATTAAAAAGGAATATGAAGACCTTGAATCGCCCGAAGCTTTTTCACTTGCCTTAGAATTGCTGTTTGAAAAAATTGGCTATATGGAGCACCTCCAAAAAATTGACCAAAAAGAAAATGACCGTGGAGGCGATGGGGATTCAAGCCGATGCGAAAATGTCATTTCACTAATCGAGCTTTGTAAAAACACTGAAAACCTTACAAGTTTTTTGGAAGCTGTCGCCCTAGACACTGAAACCAGTGAGGCAGATGATAACGCACCGAAAAACCGAGTATCACTTATGACAATACACAGAGCAAAAGGACTTGAGTATCCAGTCGTCTTTGTAACCAATATGAACGGATACACATTCCCCAGAAATATTGATGACCCGATTGAGTTAGAAGAAGAACGTCGCCTAGCCTATGTGGCTTTTACAAGAGCAGAGTCAGAACTATTTTTGACTTGGGCACAAGATTATCCTCCAAGCATTTTTGTTCAAGAGGCTTGCTTTGGAAATGACGACTGCTACAAAATGGAATACTAGTCTTTAGGTGCTAATGGAGTATTAAATTCTATTTAATTGCTTCTTGTTTGATTTTTTATGAAATGCTTTCTCCGTTATCTGTAGAATTCTGACTTGTATTTTCTTTAACAGTTTGAGTCTTTTCTTGATTTTTTTGGTCTGTGTTTTGATTTGTGCTCTGGCCTATGTTCTGTCTGTGCGCCATAGCTTGGCCTAACGTTAAATCATCAGCATATTCTAAATCTCCGCCCATCGGCAACCCGCGGGCAGGGCGAGTGATTTGAATGCCTGTGTCTTTCAGCTGATTAGAAATATAGAGTGCTGTATAATCCCCAGCACTATTTGGGTTCGTCGCCATTATCAACTCTGCAACTGGGCTTTTCTCAATCCGATTAAGTAACTCACCAATTCGAATGCTGTCTGGACCCACCCCATCTATATTATTTATTGCCCCACCCAAAACATGGTAGAGCCCACGATAATCAGCAATCCGCTCAAAGCGAGAAACATCTCTAGGGTCTTCCACCACACATATTATTTTTTCATCACGAGATGAGTCGCCACACACCGAGCAAAGCTGAGGCTGGTTTGTTTCACCTTTAGATGAAAAGTTGAAACATTGCGGGCAGTATGTGATTTGGGTAATGGCACTAGAAATAGAATCCATTATGAGTTTTGCCTCCTGCTCTTTAAGCCCCAACAAATAAAAGACCATCCGCTGAGCTTGCTTTGGTCCAATGCCTGGGAATTTAGAAAACTCCTCAATAGCTTTTGAAAGCGGTTCGGGAAAGTGACTAGGCATTGTTAAAGAGACAATCTAGAGCCATCATCGGCTTCTTCAAAAGTATCATCAGATTTATCAGTTTCATCGGTTTTAGAAGATTTTTCTTCTGGGTTGCTTTTTTCTCCAGTATCTGAAGGTTTATCATTTTCTGTTGTCTCAGCACCTGAAGCCTATGCTCTTTTCTTTTGCACTCGCCCCAAAGTGGGTTTTGAGCCCATATCGTCAATATCTTCTTTTGAATCTTTTTCGGTTTTTGCTTTACTTTGGGTTTTTGTTTTGCTTTCGGTTTTTGTTTTATTGGCTTCTTTTGTTTTGCTATCGGCTTTTGATTGGCCCGATGTTTTCGACTGACTAGTTGTTTTTGGTTGGCTAGCTGTTTTTGCTGAGCTAGACTTTTTTGTTTTTACGTCATCTTTTTTTACATCATCTGTTTTTGCACTATCTTTCTTTGTTTTATCTTTTGTTGTTTTGTCTACCTTTGAAATGTCTTTTTCAGCTCCACTTTCTACAGCAGCTTCATTTTCTACATCGGCTTCACTTTCTTTAGCCTTATCTGCTGCCAACCCTTCCTCTTTGGATGGCGAACTAGATGGCGACCGCTCCAACCGCTCCCCTCTATTAGCACCATTTTCTGCCAAAGCCTTTGCATCCGCACGTAACTTTTCAAATATTTGGATGACATCTGAAATATCACTCGCCAACTGTGCTTGGCTCACACGAGCAAGCCTAAAAAGAGTGACTTCCAAATCAACACGAGGGTCAGGTGAGGAACGCATTTTTGCCATACACTCCCCTAAGTCTTCAATTGATTTCACAATCATTGGGAGCTTCAACTTTTCAACCACCCCCTTAGCCAGTTTCTCATCTTCAGCAGTCAACCCTTCAGGCAAAACATTAGATGCCATAAGAAATGCATTTCGCAAAATATCAACAGCTTGTGAGATAAACACCCTAAGGTCTCCCCCACCAGACACACAATCACTCACGGCTTTAATACAAGCAGTGGTGTCGCGACTTGAAATTCCATCAACTAACTGAATAGCAACATCGTTTTTTTCAGGTGCTGTCCCAGCAGCCGCTACTTGATCCATAGCAGATAGAGAATCCCTGGCTGAGCCAGCACCAGCCTTCAAAATATATTCCATGTCAGAATCAGAAACCTTCAACCCTGCATCTTTTCCTACCCACTTGAGATGTTTTTCTAATTCAGCCTGACCCAACAACCCAAACTCAAAATGCTGGGCTCGGCTACGCACGGTGTCTACAACCTTGTGTGGCTCAGTTGTTGCCATCACAAAAACAACATGGTCTGGAGGCTCTTCTAAAGTTTTAAGTAAAGCATTCTCAGCGCCAGAACTAAGCATATGCACTTCGTCTATGACATAAACCTTGTAGTTGCCAATGGGGGCAGTCGCCACCATAGAAATTAAATCACGAATGGCATCCACGCCATTGTTAGAAGCAGCATCTAATTCCATCAAATCAAACGATCTTCCAGTGCGAATGTCAGAACATGGGTCGCACTTGTCACACGGCTCACCATCAACTGGCTTCTCACAATTCAACGCCTTTGCCAAAATACGAGCCATCGAAGTTTTTCCCGTTCCACGCGGCCCGCTAAATAAATAAGCGTGACCCACCCGCTCACTAGCGACTGCATTCTTGAGGGCACCCACAATGTGAGCTTGCCCCACGATATCACCAAACTTCTGCGGTCGATATCTACGATATAGTGATTGTAAAGACATACCATAGATATTACAACTAGGCTCTAAGTGTGAGCGACTCAAATGAGTTCGAAAATTTAGCAATGGAATATATGGATCAGCTATATTCCACTGCAAAATATTGGACTAGGTCTGAAGCAGACGCTGCAGACTTGGTACAAGAGACATACCTGCGCGCATTTAAAGGCTTTGGCGGATTTGAAAAGGGCACCAACTTACGAGCATGGCTCTTTCGTATAATGAAAAATGCGCATTTAAATATGATTCGGAAAGAAAAAACTAGCCCACAAACACAAGATGTTGAAGAAGAGGTTGCCATAAATCTTTCACCTACCAACGCCAGCTATCTAGACACTTTAACCAGCAAACAAGTAGAAGATGCTATATCCGAACTGCCTCAATCTCAAAAAGAGGCGTTACTGCTAGTAGAACTAGAGGGATTTTCCTATAAAGAAGCAGCTGATATTTTAAGCATTCCCGTAGGAACAATAATGAGTCGACTCTCTCGTGCAAGAAAAACGCTTGCAAATGTGTTATATGAATATGTAAGGAAAGAAAACTTAATCACAAAAGATACAGAAAACGACAAGCACTCTGGAAACGACAAGCACTCTGAAAAAGAAGTTCTCCAAAAAAAGATAGAAGCACCATAAAAGATGACAACACAACTGATGACCAACACTAACAACTGACCAACAATTAATATGAACGACCAAAACGTTGACTTAAATTTCCCCACTAGTATGCCAAGCTCCAGCTGCTCTTTTGGCAATACAAACATTGCTGAAAATGAAATGTGTGAGCAAGCACAAAACCTATTTGACCAAGTTATGGATGGCGAAACTCAAAATAGCGACATAGTATCAGCTGCTAGGCAAACTCTGGCAGAATGTGAGAAATGCCAAAACGCCCTAGACATACAACTCAAGCTCAGAGAAACCATGAACAATCATCTCAGAGTGGCTGCCCCACAAAATCTTCGCATTGAAATTTCTGCCAATTTAAAACGTATGGACTTAGGCAAACTTGATATTACCGATTTCTTCCCCCCAAATGTATAAATCCCGTCTAAACTAAGAGTGTTATGATTTTGGGAGCAGTAATTTGGCACTGGTGGATTGCACCGTTGCTAGTTGCTTTGGGCGTTATCATGATAATCGCAACCATCATTGGGTATCTTAAAAAAGTTAGCTCAATAAAATATCCACCTAAGCCCAAAGTTCCAGCAGAAGAAGATGGATCTGATTAACTGGGAGCTCGCCAAAAAGGCAGCCTCTAGATTTTCTAATCGCGCTAGCACTCCACTGGACTACAACGCAACTGCTATGCAAGAGTGCTTTGAAGACCTAACCCCTAAAGCTGAAAAATTGGTCAACAAAGCCACTGGGCTACCAAGCACAAAATCAGCAAGGTCAAAAGTTTTGAGTCGGCAAGACTGGATTGAGGCAAACTTAAAATCTTTTTCGAGACTTCTACGACCATTAGAAAATCGACTAGCAGGAAAATCTAATAAAGCCAGTCAAAACATCGGCGGCGTTCAAATTGGAATAATCCTAGGCTGGATGTCAACACGGGTGCTTGGACAATATGATTTGTTAATTGTTGAAGATGAAGAACCTGAAGCACAAGATATGGTTTATTTTGTTGGACCAAATATTTCAGCAATTGAATGGAGGCATGGCTTCATAGAAAAAGACTTCCGCCTATGGATTGCCCTTCACGAATTGACCCACCGCGCACAATTCACAGGAGTAAGTTGGTTGCGTCAACACTTCCTCGCACTTGTAGAACAAAGCCTTGACAATATTGAACTAGACAAAGAAGGTCTTTCAGAGGCACTTAAAAATATCGTCTCCGCCATCAAAAGTCAAGGCAGAAGTCAAGATGGAGAACA
>JAHRAM010000052.1 GCA_020027305.1 Acidimicrobiia bacterium
ATATTGCTGGCAAGGGAGTTGCTAATCCGCTTGCGGCAATTCTTTCACTGGTGATGATGTTAGATTTTTTGGGCGAAGCTGAAGCCGCCAAGAAAATCGAATCCGCCTGTCGGGCCTGTGAGCAGAAAATGAGCGAACAAACGGCAGACGGTGAAAAGGTAGATAAGGGCGGAAGTGGTTCTGTTCCAGCAACGCCAACTACTGAAATAGGCGATTGTGTAGTTGAGGCACTTTCTTAAAACTCCAACACTCTCCCGCCGACTTTTTTCCACTAAAATTTAGCCAAGATGAAACGCCCAGCCAGATTTGAAGGACGTCGCTATTTAGGTGACAAACGAAACCAGTTGGCTTATGATATGGAAGAGTCCACTGACTCTGAAGCATCCGAAACTGCAATCCAAGAGTTGATGGAATCAGAGAAGTTCCTCGCCTTTGCCCCTGACACCGCTGAGGAAGTGAGAAATAGGGGATACAAAATCGTCACCCTCTAGCAAATGGAAATAAAATTCGGCGCTCCGACTGAGCTTGTTGGGTTCTTGCTTGCTGAAAAGAAGGCTGACAAAAAGCCAGGCTTGGTGTTGTGCCGTGGGTTTCCTCCCGCCGAACAAAATGACAGAAAAAAAGCGCCAGCCTATCGGTTGCTGGCAAAAAGAATTGCAGACTTGCTGGGATGGTCGGTTTTGGTCTTCAACTATCGGGGGGCGGGCAGCTCGGAGGGCAATTTTTCAATGAATGGCTGGCTAGAAGATGTGGGCGAAGCCGTGAAATACTTGAGCGAAAGGGTAACTGAGGTTTGGCTGGCTGGGTTTGGCATTGGCGGAGCGCTTTCAATATGTGTGGGGGCAAAGATGGAAGAGGTTTTGGGGGTTGTGAGTGCTGGCACGCCGATTGACTTTTCAGAGTGGGAGCAAAACGCCGACCAGCTTCTTGCTCATAGCCGAGAGACTGGGCTGATTTCAGATGACGATTTCCCTCCAGATGTTTCAACGTGGAAAGCTGAGCTGACTAGCCTAGAAATTGAAAACCACGTTAAGCAACTTTGTCAAAAGCCCTTGCTGGTGATTCATGGGGCAGATGACGTTGTGGTTCCCAGCATAGAGGCAAGAGCTATTGCCGATGTTCATGGCAAAGCCGACATAAGAATTATGGATAACGTCAATCATCGGTTGGCGATGGACCCGAGAGTGTCATCCATCATTTCTGGCTGGCTAAACAGAAACACTAATGACTAATGTGCGACTAATATAGAGGGTATGAAAACAGGAACGCTTGCCGTTAGTGGAAATGATGCAGCCGACAAGTTGGTGAATTCTGATCCATTGGCGTTGATTATTGCTATGATGTTAGACCAGCAGATTCCAATGGAGCGAGCATTTTTGTCGCCCTATCAATTGGCAGAGCGGATGAAAGGAAAAATCTCTGCTAAAGACATCGCAGGCACAGACCCAGACAAGCTGAAGGAGGTTTTTTGTATTAAGCCTGCATTGCATCGATTCCCTGGCTCTATGGCAAAAAGGGCGGGCGATTTATGCCAGCACATTTTGGATGAATATAATGGCAAGGCAGAAAGGATTTGGGAAGAAGCCGAAGATGCTGATGACCTGTTTAAGAGGGTGAAGGCGCTGCCTGGCTATGGCGATGAAAAGACAAAGATATTCATTGCGATTTTGGCGAAGCGATTTGGTGTTAAGCCCAAGGGTTGGAAAGAAAAGGCAAAGCCCTTTTCAGATTCCACCCCTCGGTCAGTGGCTGATATTGACAGCCCTGAGGCTTTGGCAACAGTGAGAGCTTGGAAAAAAGCTCAAAAAGCTAAGGGAAAATCTAAGCAGGATTAAGCCGACAGCCGACATTCAAAAACTTCTTTGTTTGTCTGTTTTGTCTATCTATTTTAATATGCACGTTTTTTCTATCTTTTAAATCAGTTAAGTAAAAGCACAAATTAGGATCGATTAAAAACATATAAGCTTTAAACTTCTTCTTCGGCGGCTTTCTTAATTCCTTCTGCAAATTTCACGAGGGATTTTTTCATAATGCGCTCTGGCAGTTTTGAAATGAAGGCAGGCAGCCGTCTATTCCATTTTGATTTCCAAGTTAATGTTGTGGTTTTGCCATGTGGGGCAAGCGTCATTGTTGCCTCATAGTTTTTGAGAGGCCAGTTTGAAAGCAAGTGATATGTCATTTCGTTTGGTGGATTCCAGCCGATGACTTCTTCTCTCACTTTTACCCCAGCATGAAAAACCCTTATGGCACCCAATCCATTTTTGTCGCTGTTTTTATCGCCAGCCTCATCAGCGCTCATCCCTTTGTTTTTGTTTGCATCTTTTTGCGATTCTCTTTCTAGGGTAACTTTTCTGGCAGGCGACCATTCACTATATCTTTGGTAGTCGGTCATAATCTCCCACACAGTTTGTTGCTCGGCCGCAATCTCAATTTCTAATTCGTTTGTCACCATTTTTTATTTACTTATCTGGCTCTAAAAAGATGCCTCTACTTTTGTCTGAGCCCAAAAACTTATTTGCATTCAATTTGGCTTGTATTGTGTTTGAAGTATTGTGGCGCTATCTAAATCTAATTAATTTTTTAGTGTGCCCGAGGTGGGAGTTGAACCCACACGTTCCTGTTGGGAACCGGGGGGTTTAAGCCCCCTGCGTCTACCGTTCCGCCACTCGGGCATTTAGGCGACTAGCTCGATAATCGTGGCATCTCTGCCACAGTGAACAATACATTAAATGGGTCACACCAGATGGCGACAGTATTATATTTCGTGAGGTCAACCTCTGGGGGTATCTCATAATTCTGGTCTCCGACATTCCCCTTGAGTGTTCCCAAGCTATAAAAGTCGTCATCAAATTCACCGGCAGGAGAATTAACTCCGTTGCTTACATTTGATAGATAAACCCGTAGCCCTGGCCCATTGTCAGTTTCAAAATTCTCAAATCGTAGGAAAGTCCTAGTTCCGTCTGTGAGGAGGAATGCCTCTCCCTCGCCAGGATGGCTTCTTCTTATAAAGTTTGTTCTGGGGCCTTCAGTAGCACCTGGTTGGGTAGCGGGTGGAGCAGGTTGAGTAGTTTGTGGTGGCGAAATAGTTTCTGTTGGGGCAGGCGTTCCTCCAGAACTAGATGTAGTTGGTGTCGGAGCAGGTTGAGTAGTTTGCGGTGTTCCGCCAGAGTTTGGTTCTTGGGGTTGGGTTACTACAACAGCAAACGGGTTAGCCTCATTTACTTTGTCGTCAATATTGAAAAGGGCTAGATGAAAAGCAAAAACCCCAAAAAACAACCAAGCCCCAACGCCAATCAAGGCAGCTGTCAAAATAGATACTGCTATCCAGTATCTGCGAATGAGCTTAAATATTTTGTTGAAGAAATTTTTCACTATGTATCAAGTTTAGCAAAACTGATAAACGATTAGGGCAGTAGATAAATTTTTAAAGCACCTCTAAGCAACCCTAAAATAAATCGCATATAGCCTTTAGAATTTTATGTAAAACAATATTTCAAACAATAATGTCAAATAATCTACATACAATCTTTAGAAGCCATCTCTAGCCAATCTAATAAAAGCTACTTAAAATAATCCACGCAATTTTAATGTCGCCTGACAAGTAGCCTCCAAAAGCAATTTCCTCCAAAAAATATTTACACAAAACCCCTTAAAAGTTAAACTCATTTAAGAGCAACACAATTTTCAAACTTCAAACAATCAAACAAAAGGAGACAAGATGAGCGTTCTAAGCAAAAAAGGCGTGTTGGTGACGGGGGGCGGAACTGGAATCGGTCATGCATGTGCAGCTGCAATGATTTCAGATGGTGCTTCTGTTACCATTTGTGGTCGCACAGAAGAGAAGTTGGCAGAGTCGGCAAAAAAGCTGGAAGCTGTGGCTGACCATGGTGGAAGTGTTCAATATGTGGTTTGTGATGTTACTGATGAAGAAGCAGTCAAAAACCTGATGGATAAGGCAGTTGAGCCAG
This sequence comes from Acidimicrobiia bacterium, assembly GCA_020027305.1. GTDB lineage: Bacteria > Actinomycetota > Acidimicrobiia > Acidimicrobiales > Hopanoidiivorantaceae > JAHRAM01. The sequence continues at coordinate 3,969 of JAHRAM010000052.1, forward strand.
CGGGAAATCTAGTTGGGGTAGTAGCAAATGCTGGTGGCGGTGGCGGAATGGGGCCGTATCACATGCTAGACACTGAGGAATATTTGCGTGTGCTACATCTGAATGTTTTAGGCACAATGTTATGTGTGAAGCATTCCGTTCCACACATGCACAAGGCAGGCGGGGGGTCGTTTGTGGGGATGTCTTCAATTGCAGGGTTGGTTACACACCTTTGGTTTGGGGCATACACTGCTGGCAAAGCTGGTATTGAGGCAATATGTAAAAATGCAGCCGATGAATATGGCCCGTCAAATATCCGCTTCAATGTCATTCGTCCAGGTTTTATCGCCACAGAGATTATGGAAAATATTCCGCGAGAGGGCACTGTTTATGATAGCTATATTGAAAACACTCCGCTGGGTGATGTTGGGCTACCCGAAGACGTCGGCAACCTTGCCAGATTTTTGATTGGACCAGAATCTCGGTGGATTACGGGGGAAGCAATAAATGTGGATGGTGGTCACAGTCTCAGGCGAGGGCCGATATTTAAAGAATTTATTGAGCCAGCTTTGGGTAAAGAGGTTATGGGTGGCAAGTTGCCTGAGTGATGTCTTCATCATCGCCAAATTTGGCAATTGAGGTTACCAATCTCAAAAAGAGCTATGGAAACTTGTCTGTGCTAAAGGGCATAAGT
>JAHRAM010000054.1 GCA_020027305.1 Acidimicrobiia bacterium
AGACCTCAACCAAATGCTCAGCCGACTAAATGCCCCAATCGGGCTAGACATTGGTTCGGCAACACCTGAAGAAACCGCACTTTCAATCATGGCAGAAATCACTGCCAACCGCCACAGCCGAGACGGCTCACCTTTAAAATCAACCAAAGGTTCCATTCACTAAATCCTCACAAAAGGGAGGAGGAGCAAAATTTCTATATAGAAATTTTACACCCCTGCGAAAAAATTCTTTGGGCTTTAAAAATTCCCCTGCCTTGAAATTTCTGCTAATTAGAATTTCATCCAATCAAAATTTTTAATATAAAAAGCTATTCTGGCAAAATATAAGTATGGCAACCAACGAGCTAGAGTTCAATGTTGATGGGGCGATTGCTACCATCACAAACAACCGCCCCGACAAGCACAACGCCTTCACCGATGAAATGGATGTGGCACTGTTTGAGATTTTGTCTGAGCTGAAGTCAAACACAGACATCGGCGCTGTGGTTTGGAAAGGAAATGGAAAAAGCTGGTCGTCTGGCAGAGATGTCAGCGCCATCGGCACCAACCTTGAGGGGCTTGTTCATCAAGACTTAATGAAGCGAGGGCATTTAGGCATTCAACAAATTTTTGACCTAGACATTCCAATCATTGTTGCTATTCAAGGGTGGGCTATCGGTGGCTCATTCCAGCGAGCTTTAATGTGTGACATCCGAATCGGAACAGAAGATGCAAAATTTATGTTGCCCGAGTTGAGCCACGGCGTTATCCCAGACACTGGCGGGGTCAGTTGCCTTTATGAAATCGCCGGCCACGGCCTAGTTAGCGATATGGTGCTTTGCCAACGGGTGCTTAGCGCAAACGAAGCGCTTTCTTATGGAATCCTTTCACGGGTGGTTGAGAACGCCGAGCTTGAAAACACCGCCTATGAGATGGCACAAAAAATCGTGGCTGCCCCCAAAGTTTCTGTGAAGCTGGCAAGGCGAGTTATTAGAGAGCTTTCAGACCCAGTCATTAGAAAATCTATGGAAACAGAAAACACTGGCCAAAGTTTTGTAAATATCTCAAAGGATTTCGCCGAGTTCAAAGCTGCAAAAGAACAAGACCGCCCACCCAAATATATCGGCAACTAAAAAGGGTCGACAAATTCACCAACAGAAACAGACGAACAATAAAAATTAAATGGGGCTTGAACATCCGCCAGAAGAAGGTGAGAGCGCACTGCCAGAAGGCACCTTCAAAAACCAAACGGTTTTTATAACTGGGGGTGGAACTGGGCTAGGAAAAGCAATCGCCACTGAGTTCGCAAGGCTTGGGGCAAACCTAGTCATCGCCAGCCGAGACCCAGAACACTTGAAGGCAGGCGAAGATGCCATCAAAAAAACTGGGGCTGAAGTTTTAACCGCCCAGTGCGATATTAGAGATGCCGACTCGGTAGCAAATGCATTTAATGAGGCACAACAAAAGTTCGTCCTGCCAAAAATCCTAATCAACAATGCTGCTGCCAACTTCCCTGTGCCAGCAGAAGATATGTCGCCTAACGCTTGGCGAACTGTCGTCGATATCACCTTGAACGGAACATTTATAGTCGCCAGAGAATTTGCCCGCCGCCACCTAGAAGCTAAAACCCCTGCTTCAATAATAAACATCGGCGCCTCTTATGCTTGGACTGGCGGGCCAGGCTTTTCACATTCAGCAGCAGCCAAAGCTGGTGTGAAAAATATGACAGAGAGCTTGGCAGTTGAATGGGGGCCGTATGGAATACAAGTCAACTGCTTGGTGCCTGGTTTATTTCCCCACGATGATATGACGAAAGACATCCAAAAAAACCTAGAAAGAACAAATGAAAAAGACTTGAGCCAGCCTGCTCTGAGAGTTGGTCAAGTTAGAGAGCTAGGGTGGGCAGCAACATTTTTGGCATCCCCTTATGCGAGATTTATTTCTGGGCACACGCTCGTAGTTGATGGAGCCAACTGGCAAAGGCGACACCTCACAATGCCAGCAGTCACTTCAGTTCGCGAACAAATGGGGCGGGGCGATTTTGACCCAAACCCACCTAAAAAATAAACCTAAAATCGTATCTAAAATAAACTTAAATCAGCTGTGCGTCAGCCACAATCTCAACCAAGCTCACGCCCTTGTGTGCCAAAGCCTCAGAAATAGCAGGGGCTAAGTCTTTCACATTTTCTACCCGTTGCCCTTTTGCCCCACACAAATTTGCAAACTCAGCAAAGTTCGGGTTATGCAAGCTGGTGTGAAAAACATCTAGCTCAGCTGCCCGCTGCTCTTTTGTGATTTTGCCAAGCTCATTGTTGTTCAACAATATATGGGTGATATTCATTTCATATTTCACAGCGGTGGTTAGTTCCATAGCGTATTGCCCGAACCCACCATCTCCACTGATTGAAACAACTTGTCTGCCACTGCCCTTTGAAGATGTTTCATAAGCCCACGACCCCATTGCTGCTGGGAACCCAAACCCGATAGAGCCAAGGTATCCCGACATCAAAACAGTTTGGTTTTCAACTTCAAAGTAGCGCCCAAATGAATATGTGTTGTTGCCAACATCCACACACAAAACAGCATCTTTATCAACTGCCTTCGTCAACACATCAAACAAAGTGGCAGAAGCAATGCCCTTGCCTCGGTCATCTCTAAGTCGGCTGGTTTTTTCCTCTCGCCAAATCGCCCAGCGGGAGGCAACTTCTTCTTCAATGGAAGCTCGTTGCTTGTCGCTGGCTCCTTTTTCAACTTGTTGCTTCATCAGCTCTGCTGTAACCCCGACTTCTCCCAGCACAGAGACATCTACAGAATGGAACCTGCCAATCGCCATCGGGTCAAAATCAACTTGAACGATTGGCTTATATGGGGCAATGCCCGTGTGTTGTGAAAATGACGCCCCAAATGTGATGACCAAATCGCTTTCGTTCATAAACCAGCTGGCAATGGGCGTTCCACTTCTGCCAAGCACCCCACACCCCAAACTATGAGAATCAGGAATCAAACCCTTTGCCTTAAATGTGGTTGCCACTGGGGCTCCGATGTGTTCGGCCAGCTCAATCACAGGCTGGCGACAAAAGCGGGAACCTGCCCCCAAAATAATAATGGGGCGCTTAGCGTTTTTGATTTTCGCAACAGCCTCATTCAAACTTTCGGCAGGGGGAGCAACTGACATATTTGAAACCCTGCCAGTCGGGCCGCCTGCCCCAACATCTTGTGCTGGCTGAACCTGAACCTCATCTGGCAAAATCAAATGAGAAACTTCCCGCTGAACCAGTGCATTCTTACACGCCAAGTTCATCAGCTCGGCTGGGTCAGAATTGGCGCCCACCGTTGAGCTATAAACTGACACATCACTAAAGGCTGCTGCTAGGTCAAGGTCTTGGAATGCCCCTCGGCTCACAACCTTTGAAGGAACTTGCCCAGAAATGGCAAGCACTGGGGCACGATCTAGCTTGGCATCATAAAGCCCTGTCAAAAGATTTGTAGAGCCTGGCCCAGCAATGCCAAAACAGCCTGCCAGCTCACCCGTCAGTTTTCCATAGGCGGTGGCAGCAAAGGCAGCTGCCCCTTCATGGCGAATCCCAAAAAAGCGGAGCTTGCCTTCGGCTTCTGCTTTTCTCATAGCGTCAGCAAACCCTAGATTAGAATGCCCCACCATTCCAAAAACCGTGTCAACGCCCCAAGCAAGCATTGTCTCAACCAACACATCGCTAACCGTTCTGTGCTTGGCTGGTTCTGGTGGAAGTTCTACATAAACTCCATCGTCTCTAACCTCAGTTTTGAAACAGGGCGGGGCGTCATCAAATGGAGGGGGAGGCTGCCCAGTGAGCGGGTCAAAATCATATCCATGCCACGGGCAACGGAGCCAACCGTTTTCAATGCTTCCTTCCCCTAGCGGGCCATATTGATGGGGGCAACGGTTGTCTAGAGCGCCATATTTATCGCCGACCCGACTTAGGGCAAGGCTTCTGTGGCCTGCCACAACGGTCTTGACCCGCCCATCTAAAAGTTCATCTAGCTCAGCTACTTTAATCCATTCAGTGTCGCTCATGTTTTCAGCTATCTCTTTTTAGCAATTTTTTGCTATCTCTACTAGCTTATTTTGTTTTGACTTATCTTTCTTTAATCCACCTTTTGCCCGCACAACTTTTGTCAGCCCCTTTTTACTAGCCAAGCAATTCCTTTAACATCTTCATAAAGTCGGCTGGCTCAATATGGGTTACGATATTCACATTGGCAGGCTTTTTAGTCACATCCATAAAATCAACCACTGTCATTCCACGGGTTAAGCTATCGCCTGTCACCACGTTCATAGAATAAGGTTTGGTTTCAGCAATGCTTGGGTCAAGGGCAACAGCAACTGCTAAAGGGTCAGGAAGGTCAAAGCCAGGCATTTTGGCAAAGTCTTGCATAAACTTCAAAATGGTCGCCTGAATATCCATCGCAAAATCGCTGAACTTGGTTCCAATGGCTCGAATCTCTTCAATTTGTTCGGGCGTGACAAAAGCAGATGCCATAGAAGCATCCCAGCCCACATAAGTTTGGGGCATGCTAGATTCTGCAACAATGTGTGCTGCCTCTGGGTCAGCCCAAATGTTGAACTCTGCTACTTCGGTTATATTTCCTGGCATGTGAGGAGCGCCACCCATTATATAGCAATGCTCAACTGCCCCTGCCAGCTCAGGGGTTCTAAGCAAAGCATTAGCAATGTTTGAAAGCGGGCCTAACGTGACCAACCGAATTTTGCCAGGGCTAGACATTATGCATTCAGTCATAACATCAATGGCATGCTCTGTCGCTGGGGTTCGCCCTTTCAAATCAAGCCCGATGTCGCCCATTCCATCATCTCCATGAACTTCACTGGCATCTTCTAGCTTTCGCATTATTGGTTTTTCTAGCCCGACATAAACAGGGGTATCTTTCCCACAAAGCTCCACCGTATAGAGCGCATTTTGAACGCATTGGTCTAGTGAAACATTTCCTGCCACGACTGAAATCCCTTCAACTTGTGCCACTGGCGACCTGAGCGCCATAACCAAAGCCACAGCATCATCTGAGGCCGTGTCGGTATCAATCCAAAATTGTTGCATGTGAAAATCTAAAAATTAAAAATGTGTAGTGAAATATACCTAGATATAGATAAGCATATACCAAAATCTATTTGCGGGTGGAAAAACCGTCTATTGTTATAACTTTGAAGAGATTAAGGAAGAGTGAGCTTGCAGAGAGATATAAGGTGAGTCAATCTAGCAATTGCCTTTGGGTGTTTCGCTGAGAAGCACAGTGCTAGTTGTAGTTGATTCAAAAATTTAATAAGCTACCATTCAAAAAGCTATCGCTGAGGCAAGATTGATAACCTGATTAGTATAACATCTTGGATTTACTTTCCCTTATTGCAGATTATCGTGCAGTGCTTTATTGCCATTTAGAAGGCTACAGTAATCTATTTTTTCAAATTCACCAAACTCCATGACGCCCTATTCTAAAGGTTTAAGGGGGATTAGGAATTGCAGAACCATTCTTCAATGGTTTTGTTTGGCCTACTAACCCAAACCTTACTCCAGAAACGCTGTTGTTTTCTGGATCCC
>JAHRAM010000092.1 GCA_020027305.1 Acidimicrobiia bacterium
ATACTTCTGGCAAGCGAAATTCGTACAAAAAATTAGTTGAGTTTGCAAGAAAGGTTGTAGGTGAAAAATTTCAAGGAGAGTCAGGTATTGCAAAATTCAAGCTTCTAGAGCGTAGTGTGGCAATGGCAATATTTCAAGAGTATCAACGCGTACTTGAGCATAAAAACGAAAAAAAGACTACCAATCGCCAAGTCAGTCAATTTTTTGAAAAGTATCTTTCGTTTTTCGAAAATGAATTATTGCGAAATCCTCGTTTGCTTTACTATTGGAACGATGAAAATCAAATGCTACAAGATTACTTTGAGATAGATACTAGAAATCGCTATGATTGGAAGGTAAAAGAAGATGAGAAAAAAAAGGATATTAACGAAAAAAAGACCAAAGAAAAAGATCAAGAAGGATATAAGCCCAGTGAGTTCCGTAATCCTTTAAGGCAAAAAATTGATTCAAAATTCTTTGAAAAGATTGGCATAGAAAACGTAGGCAACAATTAGTGAGTGCGACAGAGTTTTTGTAAACGTATTCAATTTGTAAACTAAATTACCAAGATGGAATTAATAGGTTTTTTGTATGGACTAGCATTGCTTGTTGCAATTGTTGCGCTCCTTTTAGGAATACTTTTTGAGCGAGCAAAAAGAATCGATGCTGAAATTCATCTGAGTTACCAAATATATGAAAAACTTGTAGCGGCCAGAATTGCCAACCCTGAAACCAATTATCTCTTTTGGATAACAGGAGAGATTACTGGAAGTGCCGGGGGGGGGGGGGCACAACTGCCAACAATTACAAAACTGAAGACAAGTATGACCATTCAGTAAGCGCTGCTCAAAAAATTATTACTGAGCGTCTCAAAAAAGATTCTGCTTATGCCGCAGAATTTTATTTAAAAGAAAAAGCTGTGGCGACATTAATTTTTTCTGAATTCTCGCATGCAATTCAGCGCTATCGAGCTGTTGCTGACAAACGTATTACTTGGTCGACAAATCTTGAAAATGAATATAAGGCGATTTTAGAAGATGGAAAAAGCTTTGAGGATTTAAGAAGCACGGGGAATAAACACGAAAGAGTTCTCAAGGAGGTTGTGGAGTATTTCCTAAATCAAGTTCTACGCAATCCAAGGCTACTTTATTATTGGAGTCATCCCAAAGAAGACTTGCAGAGAATTTTTTATGACCAAGCACAGATTTGGCATGAGAAGTTGGTTAAAGGTGATGGGGTTAACGAAATGGATGAACAGGGTCCATTCCCAATAGGTTCTGTGCCCGTTGATTCAAAAGTTGCTAGTATCTCTTTCAGCTCTTCTTACGGAACAAGATGGGGGATAAATTCTAAATCACCCTTGACTTCTGAGCAGAAGGAAGATATGTGGGCTAAAGCTTATGAGGATGCCAAGGGGGGATTTGTCAGCATGGCAGTTGATGTGGATTTTAAAAAGAAGCTACTAAGTGAAATTGAGGCTATTTCAGCTGGAGGTAGCAAGTTTAAAAATATTTTGCTCGTCGGTTGTGGGGTAGAGGGCGTAATTGAAAATGAGATTGCACAAATGTTTCCTGATGCGATTGTGTATTGTGGTGATTTTGAAAAGGTCGTTGAACAGGTCAACGAAGAGAACAAAGAAAAAAATGTCAAATACATTCCTCTAGACACAACTCAACTAGATGAAGTAGAAAAATACGAACTAATCATCAATCTTGATACGGTTGCTTCAGATAGCCACAATGAAAACACCACTATGATGACTGCTTGTCATAGAGCGTTGACATTTGATGGCATATATATAGGGACCTTTTCTTCAGTTTTTGCATGGGTTGATATTGCTTATTTGGAAGATGAATTTGAAGGGCAAACAAATGGCAGGATGCACTTGGTCGATCTTGCTAGAAGCTCAATATTAAAAGTGCCAGAAAGCGAGAAGCACCCTGATGTTTGGCGAATTTACTACACACCGCTAAGGCTTCGCTATCTTTTGCAACAGACTGGGTTTGACGTTAAAAAGATTGAGTTATATTTTTGCGACAGCAAATATTTCATAGATGCTACAAAAATTGACTACGAAATACAGGACCCTGACCTACCTCTATATGAGCATTATGTAGTCGCAAAAAAGCAAGAAACGGGGGAATCGAAATGATATTTGCTTTCAATTATCAAATATTGCTGTCAATATTAACCTTATTAATGGCTTTGAGCATGCTATTTTCCACTATCTATTACCATTTTAGAAGGCGCCGCCGTAGACATTAGGCAATATTGCAAGATTGTGGTTGGCGAAGATAAAAATATCGATATATTAAC
>JAHRAM010000101.1 GCA_020027305.1 Acidimicrobiia bacterium
GAAAGCACAAGAGGCAAACAAAATATAAGTGGTATTGCTGAGATATGTAAACGACTCTTTAAAGTTACAGATTTTAAAGTTAACTAAAATCAATAAGCATTTACCAAAAAATAATAATGGCTGAAAAAGTTTCATCTGCGGCAACCGAAAAATCAGAAAAATTAGCGAAGACACGGGTTGCCAAAACATCGCGAGCCTCTGAAAATCGCAAGATGACATTTTTTGGCACAGATTTTACTCAAAGTCTATTTTCTCTTGGGCTTGTGGTGATTTCAACTGTAGGGGCAGGAATGTTGCTGGCTAGACAAAGTGGAAGGATTGGTGACTTTCCTGGCCTATTACTTATGGTGCCAGCTGCTATTTCACTTAGGGGAAATGTGTTTGGCACAATGGGAGCGCGATTAAGTACTGCCATCCATTCAGGAACTTATCGCCGAAGCCTTTCTCCAACGAGCGTGATGGGTGAAAATATAAATGCCTCTCTAGTTCTTAGTCTTTGGACTTGCCTAGCACTTGCATTGCTTGCTAAAGGAATGGCATTTGCACTTGGCATTCCAAATACCATCTCCTTAGATAGATTTATCGCCATTAGCGTTTTTGGCGGGATGTTAGCATCTCTTGCAGCCTTAGTTTTTTCATTGCTGGTAACCAATATTTCTGTTCGCTTTAATTGGAACCCAGATAATGTAACTGCTCCATTAGTAACTGCAGCAGGAGACCTAATGACTATCCCTGCACTTTTATGGGCAGCATCACTTATGAACTCAGACATTGTGCCAACATCTTTTACTATTGCAGTTTCTGTAGCTGCTGTTCTTGTGCTTTTTGTTGTATGGGTCTTTGGAAGAACATCTCTAAAAACTATTTTGAAAGAATCTATGCCTATCTTGGTTGCTGCGATAGTCATTGGAATATTTGCTGGGTATGCCATTGAACGTCAAACCAGCGACTTTCTAAACGCCCCAGCATTATTAATTCTTATTCCCAGCTATCTAGCTGTAGCTGGCTCTCTTGGAGGACTACTTTCAAGTCAGCTTTCTACAAAACTCCATCTTGGTATGATTTCACCCGCCCCATTTCCTCAAAAAGGTGCAAGGCGAGACATGTTGGCAGTCGTGGGGGTAGCAATACCAGCATTTGTCGCTCTAGCTGGGCTTACTTTGCTTGGAGCCAAAATACAAGGTTTGGCAGGGGCAAGTGTCGCAAATGTTTTTGGTGTGGCGCTGCTTGGAGCTATTCCCGCCATTATAGTGGTGCTGGCAGTTTCATATTATGGCACAGTAGTTTCGTTAAGAATGGGGGTTGACCCTGACACCTATGGTATCCCAGTAGTTACATCTGTTCTGGATCTCTCTAGTGCTTTAACCATTGCTTTTATTATCGGAATCTTAAATATCACTTGAAAATTAAAATAAAACCGCTAACCTAATGAAAGGAAGTCGAATGGACGACAGACCCAAAAACTTGAGGTCAATGTTGGCTCACGCCAAGGATTTGAGTGAGCTAATGCTTGACTTTTCTTACGCCTCGCTTTATTTCAATGCGCCTGATATGGCAATTGAGATTGAGCATCTTGAAAATGAAATGAGCGAGTTGGTCAGTGAGATGCGTGCGGTCTGTGTGCTTGCTGAGAGAAGCCCCAAAAACGCTAAGAGCATGTCATCTGTTCTACAGATTATTAGTGCCATCGAGCGAATTGGAAACAATGCCGTTGATATATCTCGCATAGTTACCAATAGGTTGGGAATTCCACCAGAGCTGTTAGAGCATCTTGCTTCAGCTGAAGAAGTCTGTCTTAGAGTAGAAGTATCAGAATCTTCTGATTTAGCAAATCGCACCATTGAGTCATTGGAGTTGCCAGTTATGTCTGGAACTCGAATATCAGCTGTCCGTCGAGAGAGAGAATGGATTACAGAAGTAGAAGACGACCTAGCTTTAATTCCAGGTGATGTATTGATTTTGGTAGGGGCGCTTGATGGAGTGGAGCGGTTATGTGCTTTGGCTGGAATTCCAGCACTTGAGCATCCACCAAAAGTAGAACACGATACACCTGATATGTCACGGGCAGTAGATGTTTTGGTAGAAATGAAGGATGTTTCAGGAATTGCAGTTGACCTAGCATATTCCGCATTGGCAACTGGCGACAAAGTTTTAGCAGCAGAGGTGCACCATCTTGAAAATCGTTTAGATGATATGCGAGAGAGCTTAGAGCTTTGGGTGCTTCAGGCAGCGAAGTCGATAGAAGATACAGCAGAGCTGCGGGGTTTATTGCATTTGGCAACCGCGGCAGAAGATATTGGTGACCAAGCTAACCAAATGGTGTGGGCGGTTGAGAAAGGCGAGCTTCATCCGATATTAGAAATTGCTATTGGTGATTCTGTAGATGTGACTGTTCGCTACCCAGTTAGAGAAGGTTCTAGGGTGGATGAATCTACGTTGGCAGAATTAGAATTGAATGTTGAGCCAGGATTTGTAGTGCTTGCGATTCGAAGAAACACAAGATATATTTACCGCCCTCGCGGCTCAATCAAACTTATGGCAGAAGATGAGATAATTGCAGTAGGGCCAAAAGAAGGTAGGGAAGTCTTTTCTGCCTTGTTGGGATGGGAGCTGGTTCGAGATAAAGAAACCAGTGAAGAAGAATTGGTTCCTGTCGAATAAATGAACCCCAAAGCTCCATTATGTTTGATGACGGTTCATGCTCATCCAGATGACGAAGCGTCAAAAGGCGCTGCCACCGTTGCAAAATATTCCGATGAAGGCATAAAGACAGTTTTGGTTTGTTGCACTGACGGGGAAGAAGGGGATCTTTTTGGATTTAAGTTTGAAACGG
>JAHRAM010000112.1 GCA_020027305.1 Acidimicrobiia bacterium
TCATAATTTATAATACGGTTCGTGGCCGTGCCGAAAGCTTGAATACTACGGCTGATATAGTTGCGGCTGTTAGAGAAGATTTTAATAATATTCCAGAGGTGAAAAGGGGCAACATTGCACAATCTGACCGCTTGGCAAATGAACAGTTTGAAGGTGATGAGCCTATGGTGGCAGTAACAGGCGATGGAATCTCAGACGTTCTTTACTTAGCAACCAATGTATGCCCGAACCTCGAAACACGCCATTGGCATTCCACAGTGTCAAACAAAAAGGATTCAGATCCGGCAAAGCTCCTATATCCATTACAGCAGGCAACCCGTATTAGTGGTATTCCCATTGCCAATCCTTCAGATCCTGCACAACCATCAAATTTAAATCCAGCTTTCTTAAATCTAGCGTTAGAGGATGTTAATCAAAACTGGATAGAGGCAGATGGTTCGACAGTTATACTTTCACCCAAGATAGAAAGTGATAAATGCTCTTATAAGGGAACGGCAGATTATATTCAAAAACGAGTAGATTTGTCGAGCCATACGACTTTTCGATTCAGCATTGGTAGTCCCACAAGTCCCGTTACTGATGCTAGGTATTATCGCAGCAACGTGGGTGAAAATATTGAATATTCCAGCCTATCCCCCCTGAGATATGGCGATTGTCTCAGGTCTGGTTTAGCACACGTAAGCACTACAGAAACAGATACTTGTGAACTTCATTTTGCTTCTTCAACAGTCCCATCTAGTGTGCCTGCTGCACGCGCAAACACAGCAAGTGTGGGCGCATCCAAAAGAGCCAATTGGCATTTAATATCATATTGTGCTATAAATGGTGGAACCATTGCCTTCACACCAGTTGCTCATGATGCTTCAAGCACCTATGAAACAACAGATTTTAATCAATGTCTTGTAAACCAAGAAGGCTCATTACGATCTTGCTCAGCTTCTGGGCTTGGGTTGCAAGACCCTGAAAATAGCATAACTTTCGCTGGCTTTTCTGTTAGCAATGCAAACTCTAGATGCATAATTACACAAACGGGGCTAGGCAGTTGGCCGAGCAATAGTGTTTCAATTAGCGGTGCTATATCTATAACTGCAGCTAATTTCACACAATATACACCATTACCTGCACCTGCCAGCGCCACTGCATGTGTTCCTTGGCAAGAAGAAGCTGGAATGACACCTCTCACCGCAACAAAGTCGAGTGGAAAATGTGTATACACAACATTAGGCACTGCCAGTTCGCAATATTGTGCAGGTTTAGGGCTTGCACTAGATGGAACATCTTGTGCCTATACCGTGAAAACCCCGAACCCAGAATGCCCAGAAATATTTAAAGTGAACATAAGAACTGGTATGGCGCAATGTGAGGAACCGCTTGGAACAGTTTCTAGCCAGTGGGAAAAGGTGTGCTTAGGTTGGGCAAATACAGGCTCTATAATGCACGACCATGATAATGATGACGCTGACAACGACAATGTCAAAGATGGCTCTACAACAAATGAGGCTGCTAGTGCCGATGTGGCAGATGACGGCGCAAGTGTTTATGCGTATTATGAGGCACGAACAAAAACATATCGTTGTGCGTTCAAAAACAGGTATACCAACGGAGCAAGAGAGTGCCTGAGCTTTGGCTATCAACCAGGAGCAGCTGGGGAATGTGAGGTTGTTGGCAGGCGGTCATATAACCCACGCCCGTATGCTCCAACTTGTGCCGTGACAAGGGCTACGCCATATCACACTAGCCAAGAGCAGTTGTTTTCTATAACTAGTCTTAACCTTTCATATAGGAATAAAAAGGCTCTTGGAGCCAGATTCAGGAATGCTATGAACATTCTTTTTACCTTCCCTTTGCAAAACAAAATAAATGAGACCACTCCTAGTAATGTTCCAGATCATAACGATTTTTTCTATGATAAGGATAATTCTGTTCTGCCAAATATAAACAATCAGCTGGATTATTATTATGACAGACTAATTGGGCCTGCCATAGAATCTTATATTCCGCCATTATCACAAACGCCCAGATACACTGAGTTGTGGTTGCCATCTCAATTTTCAACTGGCAACGTTTCACTATCAAGAACCTTTGCTGAAGACAAGTATCCTGATGTATTTGATATAGAAGATGAAGACGAAGACAATGCAATCGATTTCATTTATAGTCGTCGGTCGCCAAATATTTTAGACAATTGCGATGACTACAAGCAGTATTATTACCCAATCCACATTGAAAAATCTTCGGCTAGCGCCAATGAATACACAGTTGGTTATAACGACTAAAATAAGTCGATAGTATGTGGCACTAGTGCTGAGAATTTTTGGGAGCCAAGATATTATTTAGATGTCATAACTTCTGGCACCACCTACAACGGAAGCTATTGCGCCTCTAGCACCACAGCGTGCACTGGCGCCCAAACTGTCAACTCACAGACGACAAATCTATATAGAGAATGCGGGCTTACAGGAACTGACACAGCATTTACTCGCCCTGCAGAAGAAGTTTCTAGTGCCACTGGTTTTGATTATGCAAATAGCGATGAAACAGGATATCGAACACATTCAATGAACACCTATATTAAAGAATGTCGTGACATTGGCTATTCAAGAGGAGACACAGGATTATATGACTATAAAGTTCTTCCAAGAGGCAGTGATGGGCAAATTAGGGTTAGCTTAGTGTTAGAACCTTCGAGTGCTAATCAGGGAGGAACTGTAGGCATATCTTCTCAAAATGCCAAAGGGGGCTTTTTGCCTATTACTATTTTTGGTAGTGATCCCGCCCCCACTAGAATCCTTCCTATTCTTTCTCCGACACTGATTCGGCCAGCATCTAATATTAGAATTTATATTTATCCTTCTATTAGCGGTGGCGTGCTTAGTGGAGGCACACAAAAAGTTGATCAAATAAAGTGGTATGACATGTGGGTTCGTTCTGATGCTAGAGAGACCCGTATTAATAATGGTGCGGGCCCATTCTTCTATATTTTTAGCGAAGCAGGGCTGAACTGGACTCGCTATGGAATATCAGAGATGTTGAACTATGTTGACACCCGAACTCTTACTAACACTTCTGGTGATAGCACGGTAAGGAGTGCTGTTTTGAAATTCGCAAACGATGACAATTTTGGCGCAAGGGATTTTAGCACTGTGAATACCAATTTTACTAATGTGCCATTCAACCCCGCGATGTCTGGCTCTACAAATACAAAGGCTGGCTATTTTGGGGGCAATGGCTGGACGAATTCTAGGGCTTACCCAGAAGCGGTTGGAACTGGAACTGCCCAAAACCCACAACACCCAATCGGGACTCGCTCTAATCTAACCCGCTACTCACCCTATGGCGAACAAAAATGTGAGTTTAGGGTTCCAACAACTGCCTCCTCTCAAGTGCAGGCGTTCTTTAGGGCGTGCCAGCAACTAGGCACATATTTCCCTACCCGTTTTAGTTATCACAAGCCTATTGAGGTGAAAACTTTTGCGTCAGCAGATGTAACATTTCCAGCAGATGGTAGCCTTCCCGATAGTGGCAATTTTGGGCATTGGCGGTCAGGGCTTTTAACCGAAAATGGGGGAGCTAAGCATCCATCTCTAATTAAATATGGCGATACTAGCTATAATCCACCCACATATTTCCATTTAGAGACTGATAGAGATAATGGTTATTTCTATTGTGAGGCAAACCCTGGCAGGTCAACAGAAGCTGGAGTGATAACTGCCAGTCGCAAAATTGGAACCACTGCCTCAAATGCAGATTGTCAGATGCTAAACGATGCTCTTGTTGATGTCAATGGAAGTGCTGCTAACCCTGGCAGCACAACATTTGAACAGGTTTCAAAGATGAGTAGCAGCCAACAGAGAGTTGCGGCGTCTGCCCTTGGGTTTGTCGGGCACAAAGAAGGGCCTCATGATTATTACCATTGCAAATGGCGTGCGCCATTTATAGGCAACCCTTTAGCACGATAAATTAGAACAACAGGTAAAGAGCGCCTTTTGCCTAAAGAAATGCTGGGCGAG
>JAHRAM010000124.1 GCA_020027305.1 Acidimicrobiia bacterium
AGCAACGGTATTCGATTAATCATTGATGATGGGCTACCTATAAGCGGTGGAAGAGAAACCTTTGCACTATTTTCAATAGCAATCATAGTTGCTATTCCTCTCTCAAGCTATGCTGCCTTTAAAAATAGACGCCCCTTTGAGTCATTATTTCCACAGTATGCAATTTTTATAATGTTTCTTATTTTGGGACCGATACTGCGAAGTATCACAATGGTTATTTTGATGGCTGGAGCAACTTCTCTATTTATCTTGTTTCATCGCTTGATGCTTTCAGAAACAGACGGATATGAAAGAAAGAAAAAGGTTTACAAACTACAAGTGCTTACCGGGGTTGCTATTTCTACTATTGCAATATTTGCAGGCGTGATTGTAGGGCCAGCCTTTCCAGGTGCTAAGTCGAAAGCTGTAATCGACACATCCGAATTATTTCAAGTTTCAATTGATGACAGAACAGTCTTAAACCCAATTGTCGATATAAGAGACCGCCTTACTAACGATTCAGAAATTGAGATGTTTACTGTAACAAGCTCACGCCCGACTTATTGGCGAACCTCAACGCTTAGAGAATTTACAGGGACAGAATGGAGGGCAACGGGAAGCTATAAGCCAGTGGGAAAGGCAAGTGAAGACAATCCCCCTGAACGAAAGGCTTTGAGCCAAGAGGTCAAGCACCTTTTTGAGATACAGAACCTTGGTGGGCCTTGGGCTCCCCATGCTTACCTTCCCTCTGCTAGCTCAGTGAAGGTAGATGGAGACCTTTCGCTTCTCTACAATACAGACGAAGCAAACCTTGTTACCCAAACTGGCGAATTAGAAAGAGGCGATCGCTATGAAATGATATCTAGTCACCTTGTAGCAACCCCACTACAGCTCAATGAATTTTCAAGAATCGGTACTTACAATGAGGACATCATAAGAGAATATACAGGGTTGCCTTCAAATTTCCCAATTGACGTTGCTCAAAAAGCTAGAGAGGTTACAGCAACTGGGGAAACCGCTTATGAAAAAATGTTACTTCTACAAGATTGGTTCCTTACTGAATTTGAATATAGTGAAGAATTTATTGCTGGGCACAATCAAGATGTAATGAGTGGCTTCATAATGGAAGGCAACAGAAAGGGGTTTTGTGAGCAATTCTCATCTACATTTGCCGCTATGGCAAGATCGCTTGGAATCCCATCACGTGTTTCAATTGGGTTTACACCTGGTGAACAAATCCAAGCAAATAAATTCCGTGTTGTAGCAAAAGATGCTCATGCTTGGCCAGAAATTTATATACCTAAAATTGGCTGGATTGAATTTGAGCCAACGCCTACTAGAGGAACACCTAGCGCAAGAACTCAAATTGGCGACCAAGATGTTCAAATTGTAGATAGGTTAAATCCAGAACAAGAAGAAGAAACAACAGAAGGTGGAACAACGACAACTACTCAACCTAGAACTGACACTCCCACAGAAACCACTCCCACCACCACTCCTGAAGAGCCTGACATAACTTCTCTGCCAGAAATTCCTATAAGCCCTGAACCCGAAGAGGTTCCCAGCGAGACAGAGGAACCAAGTGGAACAACTACTACAACCACACCAAACACCCAACCACAAGAAACTGAAAACGAAATAGTTCCTCCCGTTCCGCCAGACTCAAGGGGTCCAGAAAATCCACAATCCCCCCAAAGTTCAACTAGCTCTGATGTTGTCTTTATATTTCTCGTTTCCCTTTTAGTTCTAGCAATCTTATATCTGGTTGGAATTAACTTTGTGAGAATAAAACTGCTTTCAAGCCCCACAAGAAAGGTTAGAGAAAATGCTGGCACAAAAAACATGAAAGAATTTATTCCGCTTTTGTGGCTATTTACCACTTGGAATCTTTCATTTATAGGGCTATCTAAGAAAGCTAGTGAGACTCGATTGGATTTTTCAAAAAGGGCAGAAACTTTATTAGGCAACGAATCTCAATATTTATATGTGTTAGCAAACCACGCAAACGCATTTCAATATGGGAACAAACCCATGACAGCAATCGAGATATCTGAAACACTCGAAGGTGCTAGGGCAATCAACAAAAAACTTAAAAAGACAATGAACCTAGCTCAGATACTTTTCCGCTGGGTCAACCCAATGCCTGTGGTTAAATTATTAAAAGCAAAAAGAAAACTCAAGCAAGCTACTAATCCTGCTTGAACTTTTGTTGCATATTTTTTCTGACAGTGTTTATAAAGCCTCCGCCGCCACTTTTTGCTTTTGCCGATTGCATAATCTGATTTAGCCCAACCTTTCCTAATTTGGTCAGGCTCTTTTCCAAAATAAGCAATGCCACAAGCATAATTACAAAACCTAATGCTGCAAACAAGAAGTGCACAGATAGGGTGATAATCATAACTGCAATACCTACCAACAAAAGCAGAATTGACCACTTCACATTTTTTATTGCTGCGGTGTAAACGGTCGTAGAGGTGATGTCGTCAACAAGGCGAGGATCGCTTCCTGCCAAGTCAGCTTCCATTTCGCTTAGAATTTGTTCCTCATCATCATTGGAATTGTTAGAGGTCAAATTGTCAGATGTTGCCATAGCTATATATTCCCTTTTATTTTTGCTTTCATATTTTAGTTTAGTTCAGGTTATAGATTTTTTGCCCTCACAGAACTTCTAAATAAAGACGAGCCTAGCTTTATAGAATCCTCTTCAAACTTGTCTCTAATATCGTCTACGAACCTTTCAATTGTTTCCCATCGTTGAATGTATGATGTGTCGTCAAATAGCTCATCTTGAATTCCACCCCCATCAAAATCTTCGCCAAAATCTTGTTGCGCCTCTAAAACTGACACACCGACACCAATCAACCTGACACCACCAACAAGTACTTCTTTTGTAAGTAGCTCCTTTGCTTTTTTTGAAATGAACAAGGCGCTATCAACTGGGGATTCCAAAGTTACATTTCGCGTGATAGTTTTAAAGCCTTTAGAATATCGAAGTTTTAGTGAAATACGAGATGCTTTATGCCCAGTCGCCCTAAGCCTTCTCATAACTTTGTCGCTTAAACGAACGATGTGATGGCTTAGCTCTTCTTTTGTGAAAACATCTTCTTCAAAAGTTTCTTCATGGCTTAATGATTTAGGAGCAAAGTTGAATTTCAATTTTGTATCCCCTTTGCCTGTATTTTTTACATTGCTTTTTTCACCAGCAAACAAATTTTTCAGGTTGCTAGCAGCAGCTATACCAACGATTTTTTCAAGCTCGATTAGTTCCATGTCAATAGCTTGACCGATTGTTTTGACTCCTGCCTTTTCAAACTTTTCATTGCTCTTTTTTCCAACGCCAGGAATTTCTGCGATGTTTAAGGGGCGAAGGAATTCAATCTCTTTGCCCAATGGAACTTCTACGATTCCTTTTCCTTCCCATATTTTTTTATCTTTTATTTTGGGCTTGGCATGCTCTGAGGCCATTTTGGCAATTCGCTTTATGGATGAAATCCCAATGCTTGAAGGAAGCTCCATTTCTTCAAGGATTTCTTTTCTGATTTTTTTCGCAATCTCATATGGGGAACCAAAGAGTTTCACCACCCCTGAAACATCTAAGTATGCCTCATCTACAGATACTGGCTGAAGATAAGGGGTGTAGTTATACAAAATTCGCATAATCTGCTTGCTAGCTTTTCCATAATAGCTGCCGTCTCCAGAAAGAAATACTCCATTAGGGCACAGCCGTTTAGCGGTTACCATTGGGAGAGCAGAGCCAACCCCATAGACTCTTGCCTCATAGGATGCTGTGGAAACAACTCCGCGTTTCCCAAGCCCTCCTACAATGACTGGCTTTCCCTTGAGTTCAGGGTTTTTGCGAACTTCAAGCATCGCAAAAAAAGCGTCAAGGTCGATATGGAGTATCATAGGCAAAAACAGGATGTCATAAACGGCGTTTTATTTTGAAGTCGTCTAAGCCATAGCCTGAAACTTCATATTCAAAATTGACTATTTCTTGATTACCTGAATTTTCTTCAAGCGCTTTTTGCCATTCCAAAAGTGGTTCTTTCACCCAATCTGGACTAAGCGACAACAATTCAACTTGTTTTTCTGGCAAACAAAACATAGCATCGGTGACAATACCATCTGGATCGTCTACCTTTAGCTCTCCTTCCCAAGCCTCAGCTATAAATGTTTGAACTTCAAGAAAAAATCCACGGTCTGGAAAGTTCACACAAACGCAATAAATGGGGCCTTGCCATTTATTAACTCTGATGTTAGTTTCTTCAATCACCTCACGGGTCAGACCTTCTAAAACGGTTTCGCCTTTGTCAATAACTCCACCTGGGGTGCTCCAATCAGAAGTCTTTGAATATGGGCGGTCGTTTCGCACTAATAGAAGTGCGTCATCGCTGTTAAAAATCAGCCCTCCAGCAACTTGTCTAACTTTCATACTATTTTCAATTTAAAGCACAAGTAAGACATCTTACAAGTTTTAATGTTAGATTTAAGCAAAATCTTTGAAAATAGTGAAAAAATACTAATAAAGTGCTTAAGCTTTAATATATGGCGGAAAGCGAAAGCAGTCAACCTAAACAACCCCCTAAAGCGTCTGTATATATAGAGGGTGAAACCCGAGAAGCTATGCTGGTTCGTTTATTCAACGAGCATTATGCATCTCTTGTGCGGTTGTCCTCGTTTTTATTAGATGATACATCAATATGTGAAGAAGTAGTACAGGATGCTTTTGTGAAAATGCAACTTGCCGAAAAGGCGCCCGAGGCGGGCAAAGAAGCCGCCTATCTTAGAAGTGTTGTGCTGAATGGCGCTCGCTCTAGACTTCGCCGCCGAATTGTGCGAAATAAATTCTTGGCAAAAGAGCGACCGACATTTGCTCCATCCCCTGAGGCAGATGTAATCAATGAAACTGAACGACAACGAATTGTCGGATTGCTTAGAAAGCTCCCCAAACGTCAAGCAGAAGTTTTAATGCTTAGATTTTATATGGATTTGTCAGAAGACGAAATTGCAGAAACACTTGAGATTAGCAAAGGCTCAGTAAAAACCCATGCCAGCCGAGGGCTTGACAAAATGGCAGAACTTTTGGGAACGAAAAGAGACAATAATGATAATAAAAACAAGCAACACAAAAACAGGTAAAAACAAGGGCACTAACAAACTAACAAGACATGACACGAGACGAAACCTCTAGACGGATTAGAAAGGCTTTGGAAGACCATACCAAAGACATTGAGCCTTCCCCTCACGCATTGTTTTCTATCAATCGAAGGATTAGAGACACCGATAGAAAGATAAGTTGGTATGAGAAATTAGGCAAGCTAGTTGAACTTAGAAAACATATTCGCCCAGCTTATGTATTTAGCGCTGTAATAATTCTGATGTTAGGGTTGCTTAGCGGAGTCTTGATTTCAAGAAACACAGATCAAAGAAACACACCAATTCAAGTGGCATCAGAAGCTGGAGACGGGGTCGCACTAGATACAGTGTTAGAAGTTAAAACTCCTGATTGTAGAAGTGATGTTGCTAGCAATGATGATAGAGAGAACCAAGGCTATGTAAATGTTTATTTCCAATGTAACAATCGCTTAGTGGCAAGAAAACGTTCCAGTGCTTCCTCATCCATTAAAGAAGCTCTTGAGCTGCTACTTGCTGGCCCAACACAAGCTGAAACACAACTTGGGTTTACAAGTTCGCTGATTGACGCTCAAGGCGATATGGTTAAAAGCGCCACACTTAAAAATGGCTTGGCAACTGTTAGCTTCGCTACTCAACCCGAAACTTCACCTGAGATTATTTCCCAACTAAACACAACAGTTCTTGACCTTGAAAATGTTGCCCTCGTTCAATATAAGGTGGGTGAAAAATGCGCCGACTTTGCTAAAGCAAGTGATAGCGATGGCACAAACGATAAGTGCAACTCATATACAAAGCGAGGAATTCGAGCTAATGTGACCGACCATCGCGTGGTTCCACTTAAAGAAGTTCCTGGGAAACGAACAATTTATTCTTGTATTGACGAAAACTCATGTAAAGCATGCGCAGTAAATGAATTTAGTGCCCCTTGTTCACCTGAAAAAATAGGTGTTGTTGAAAGTTCTCGTATTTATAGATACACAGGCGAGCAAAGAACAAATTATGAAAGAGAATGGATTGAAGTAGCAACCGATAATGGAGACCTAGGGTGGGTAGAAAAAAAACGTATTAGCATTCAATTGGGCAATCGCGAATCTCAAGAAGAACTAAATCGAGTTGCACTTGATTTTTCTAGCATTACTGCTGAACAAGCTTTATCTATAAAAGGTAGCTTTTCTAGTGTGGGAGTGAAAGTGCTTTCTACTACCCCTTCAGGGGCTGCCTTTGCCCGTTTTGATATTGATGATTCTGAAACTGGCGAAAATGCTTCTAAAATAAAATTAGTATCTGACATCCTTACAGGTGCCACAAGAGTGGAAAAAATTCCAGCAGCTGAAACACTGAATAATCTTGAATATGTTACTCTTAAATCTCCATGCTTACAGAGTGGAAAATGTTTCAGCTCGCTAAGCGACCTTGGGTATTCAACACTTGATTCAGATGAAAACGAGCTCAGCCTAAGCAGGGTTAACCTTTATTTTGACTATCGGGATACATTGCCAAAAATTATTGCTATTTCAATACACTATTCTTAAAACTTAGGGGTTTTTTGGTTTCTGCCTCAAATATAAACTTCTGCCTTAAATATAAACTTCTGCCTTAAAATAAACATGTCATATACTAAAATTAGAACTATCAAGCTCAACCCAAAACAATTAAACAAAGCTAAGCCCACAACCTTACTAGTCTAAATCAATAGTCGATAGATAAAGATAAAGTGATGCGCAAAAAACTAACTAAAAAGCAATCGGTGTTTTATAAGAAAATTCTGCCGGCTGTAATAGCGCTTGTAATGGCCTCCATACTGACTAGCATGCTAGCTTCTTGTAGTCACAATAATGTAGATTTAGCAACAGACACTACCACCACTACTGTTCAACAGCCTGAGCCAACACAAGCGCCAACCACTCAAGCAGTTGAGCCCGGAGCAGAATCTGGCACAGAATTGCCAACCCCAACAACTTCTTCTCCACCCGCCCCAGTTGCACCATCTACGACTTCCAAACAGCCTGAAACAGGGGCGCCTCAAACTACAATCCCTCAAACGGAAACTCCTGATACACCAGTAACAACTACATCCACTACAGTCCAACTGCCACCAGTTGCACCGCCGCCGCCGCCTCCTCCTCCTCCACCACCGCCTCCGCCTCCAACTACAACGACTACAACCACAACTACCACAACTCAACCCGCTACATATAGCAATCCTCTTCCCGACGCAAGTGTAGTGATATTAACAAGTGGGCCATCTCGAAGAATTGACTTACAAAGCCTTGCTGTTCAGGGAACCCCAACGCTTATATGGGCTTGGGCGCCTCATTGACCAACCTGTATAAGGGAAGCCCCCCAAGTCGCGCAGTTTGCGAGACAGCACCAAGACAAACTAAAAGTTATAGGAGTTGGAACCCAAGACGACCTGCAACTAGCTGAAGCATTTTCTAGGCGAACAAACTTTGATGCCGTTGATTTAGTTTGGGACAGCTCAGGATCGTCTTGGATAGGGCTTGGAATTTTCAGCCAGCCATCATGGATTCTCTTTAGAGGAGATGGTAGTGCAGCGACATCGGTACAACTCGGCGCCCCCGTGGAAAGATTTATTTTAGAAGAAATCGGCGGCAGCTAATAAGATTGGCTTTTGTTCTTAAAAATTATTTTCTAAGAAAACCTGTCGGGCTACAAATCATTGCTTTTCTGTTTTGGCGGCCTCGTATTTCAACTTCTTGCCCCAAAGCGCTTGCTTCAAATGAGCCTCCAGCTGTCTTTAAAAAACCCGTATTTAGAAAACCAAGCGCAATGGCACACGAAAGGGTTGGGGAATAATTTCCACTTGTAACCCTTCCAACCAATTTGTCTTCAAAAAATATTTCATCTCCGTTTCTAATTGGCCGCCTATCGTTTTCAATCTTAAACCCAAAGAGTAGTTGGCTTGGTTTAACTTCTAACTCTTTTTGAAGAGCCTCTCTGCCTAAAAAATCCCCTTTTTCAAAATCAACTACCCAACCAAGCTGTGCCTGAAGCGGAGTAATGCCAACACCCAATTCATTGCCATAGAGTGGGTATCCTGCTTCTAGTCTTAATATGTCACGAGCAGAAAGCCCAGCAAGACTTGCCCCAGCACTCACTAAATCGCTAAGAAATTCTTTTGCCACACCTTCTGGCACTACACACTCCACGCCAGCTTCACCTGTGTAGCCAGTACCCAGCATTAAGATTTCTTCGCCCCTATATGAAAATGTTTGTGCGTGGTTTTTCTTAACCAATTGTTTGGATTTCAATAGCTCTTTTGAAAATACTTCTGACAACAGCTCACTTGTTTTTGGCCCTTGAACCGCTAAAAAAACATTTTGTCTGTCACTGTCAGTTTCAAGTTCTATAGTTTTAAGTTTTGCGCCAGTGCCACGTTTTTGCCCAACCTCTAAAAACTTGCCAGATTGGAATTCCTTCATTCTCACCTTCAAGTCTTCTAACACGGCCTCATAGTTGCCGGCATTAACAATCAGCAAGTGTTCGTTTGGCGACAGACAGATACAGATTAAATCATCCAACACCGAGCCATCTTCAAAAAGCATGTGTGTGTAATGTGCTCTCATTGGCTCAAGCATTTTTACATTGTTGGTGAGCCTCCACTGTAAAAAATCGCTCGCCCCTTTCAAATAAATTCGTCTCAGGTGGCTGACATCAAAAACGGCAACATTATTTCGACAAGCCTTATGCTCAGCAAGAGTTCCAGCTGGGTAGCTAAGCGGCATTTCCCACCCGTTGAAAGCTACAAACTTTGCCCCGTTTGCTTTATGAAAGGAATGGTAGAAAGAACGTTTCAAATAAGATTAGATACCAGCTTTTCAAATCTTCGTGGCTCAGCCGCTATGATTTGAATGTGTGGGTAGAGCTTTTTCAATGTTTTGATATTTAGCTTAGTTGCCAACTTTTTGCGAAAGGTGACAACTTCTACAAACAGCTCTTTTTGCGGCAGATAAAAATCGGGTGAAAAATCGCTTCCGTTGAGTGTGAAATTGACGGGCTTATAAATCCATTGTAAATGATTGCGTGTAGCCACATTTGAAAAATGCTCCTCTAAGGGATGAGCAAAATCAACTCCTGTTAGGGGCGACAAAAATAATGACACGATAAAACTGACTAACGAACAAATTGGATAAGCAGAAGCCTAAAACCCACCAAGCTCTTCTTGAAGCCCTAGCTTGCCGATGTTTTCATCAACTTCTCGCTTAACTTCTGAGAGGTTTAAAATGTTTAGATTTAAGATGCCTTGCCCAGGCTTTGCCTTAGTGCTTTTTTCAGCCAAGGTAATAAGCGATTCCTTGTCGACAATCACGGCATTTTTATCGTCTTCACAAACCAAAATTGAATCATAAACCGAAGCCTTGAGGGCATCTCTCACATATAAAAAATTGGTGAGGATAAGGTCAAGATCTTGTCCGATACCACGAAGTTTCTGAGCAACATTAAATTCTAAAATATCTCGGTAGCTATAATACCTTGTGCTGCCCGAACCTTTTCCACTATCAATTGAAGCTGACACTATCTCCTTGGTCGTCCACGTATCAACTTGACGAAGTGTTAAACCAGTTATTCTTGCCACCTGCTCAGAGGTGTAACCTTCAGGTTCTTGTGACTCTTCAACAGAATCAAAACCTTCAAAACTTTGTTGAAGGTTATCATTTTTCTTTTTCCGTGCCATTTACGTTTCCCCTTTTCACCATTTCACTTTTCAGTGTGTCAGTGTGTATCACCGTTTTTTATGTTTTTGTGGATGCAATCAATTTGAATTACATCAATGTATTTATAATACAATGAAACAGTGCTACCTGTCAAGAAGAATTTTTTAAGCGCAATTTTCTAAAACTCATCAGTCGCCTTTTTCAAAATCGCCCTTATCAAGATCTCCCCGTTCAAAATCGCCTTTGTCAAGATCTCCCCGTTCAAAGTCGCTCTTCTCAAAGTCTTCAGGGCTAACAGTTTTGATGAAGTCTTGAAAATCTTTAAGTAGTGTAGAGGTGTCAATCCCTTCATCAATTTCTTCCATGAAATAATCTGCTGGTGCCTCTAGTGGAAAATCTGAATTCTCGTTCAAGAATGCATTTTCTTCCATTATGCGCCCCTCAACATATATCGGACATTTCACCCTAACAGCAAGAGCAATGGCATCTGATGGGCGAGCAGATATTCTAATAAAATCATCGTGGTTAATGTTTTGCTGCGTAGAAGATTCATCGTCAGAAATGTTTGGGGCAATCACTATTTCTGCAAAATAAGTTTCTTCCTTCATGTCTATTATCTCGACTGCGACAACGATGGCATCAAGCCCTTCTACTATTGAACTCAATAAGTCATGCGTTCTTGGGCGAGGCGAATGAATTTCTTCCATCCCCTGCTCAATTGCCAAATAGGAGTCAAACTCAATAAAGATCGGTAGGTACCTTTCGATGTTTAGCTCTGGGTCTTTTTCTCTCAGCAAGACAAAATAAGAACGTCTGTTTTCTAAAGTGTTATATAACTGCCGAACGCCTATTACATCAACAAGTGATTTGTATTCTGAGTCCATGATTCTAAATTCTACACAATATGACTATGTTCTAACCTTATAAAACAATTTGAGCGCATCGGTGGTGCCTTTACAAGTTCAACCTAAATTCTCTCTTAAGCAAGGCTTGGCGGAAATCTCGGCCAGCCGTTGCCAACTCATCCACTTTTAGAAATGCTTCCCTGTCTTCAATCTTTTGAAATAGTGGAGCAGTTATCTGAAGGGCGAGATCTGCCTCTTGTTCGGCTGCCCGTTGAAACGCCTTCAAATGTCTTGCCTCAAATCCGTTTGCTAGAAGTGGCTTTGCCGACCTAAGCACTGATAAGTCATCTTCAGAAAACTCTGGGCCGTGACTCACAACGCCAGACTCTTTTAATACCTTCAACTGTGAAGGAGTTGAGCTTGCTGCCTTGAGCAGTTCGCCCTCTGTCATTTTCTTTTTCGGCTTTTTATTGACTATAAACATTTTTGAGGAGCTAGGTGCCTTGATTTTGATATCACCAGATTTGAGTTTGTCTGCAATTACTTCTAGAGGCAGGTGCTCATCTCGTTGTGCCATCAAAATGCTTTTCAGTTGTGCTAAATCTTTTTCTGTATAACGCCTGTAGCCAGAAGGGTCTCGCTTAGGGGTAATGAGCCCTTTGTCTTCTAGATAACGAACTTTAGAAACACTCACATTTGTGAACTCTCTGCTTAGGGAATCTACCAACTCCCCTATTTTGAATTCACCCTTCTTGGTTTTTTGTGAATTGGTTTTTTTGCTGGCAATAATATTTTTGTCTTTCACCTTATTTGTGTTTTGTGTTTTGCATTGTGATTTTACTTTTTTTAATTTGTAGAGATATTTTTCTTTTCTTTGGGTTGTTTATGAAATCTCAACATCTAAATAGAGGAAACGGAACTTGCCGATTTGAACCTCGTCGCCAGATGTTAGGGTTTGGTTTTCAATTCTTTCTTTGTTGACATAAGTGCCATTGAGCGAACCCATATCTTTTATTGTCACAACATCACCTTCTTTTGAAATTTCTGCATGCTGGCGAGACACGGTCACATCATCTAGGTAAATATCGCTACTGGAATGACGCCCAAGAGTTGTGTTTTTTGAAATCTCATACTTAGAGTTGGCTTTTGGGCCTTGGGTGAGAATGAGCCGTGGGCCGCTTCCAGATAAAGACACCTCACTGTCGGCAAGCTCTTTTGTAAGGTCAGAAATAATCTGTGTTTGGTCTGGTTGTTCAGGCTCGTTTGGCATTTTTTTGTCTATATTTACGAGATTAGTTCACTATATTGGCTTGCTGTAAGCAACTCTTCTTTTGGGCTGTCTTTACCTAATTCTATTTCACACATCCAGCCTTCACCATAGGGGTCAGAGTTCACTAACTCAGGTTGCTCAGCCAATTTTTCATTCACTGATTTTATGGTTCCCGAAATCGGGCTATAGAGGTCAGACACCGACTTGGTCGATTCAGCTTCACCAAAAGCATCGCCAACAACAACTTCTGTTCCCGTTGGTTTTATTTCCACAAACACAACATCACCTAGAGCGTCTTGGGCATAGTCAGTAATGCCTACCCGATAAATTCCTGCCCCAGCATCACGAACCCATTCATGGTCTTTTGTGTAGCTCAAATCCTCTGGGGTGTTCATGTTATGAATTCTAGCCTCAACCTCTACTTTAGGCTTTTTAAAATTTGAATTCCAGCCACATTTTTATTCTTTCTTTTCTGGGTTGCCCTGCTTGCGTTCTTTAAGTTGTGTTTTAACTGCTGGAATATACATAGAAAGCGCCATATAGCCCAACACCACTCCACCTATTCCAGTTATCCAAGCTGCAATTTCAGCAGTTTGTTCAACCCCGCTTGGAACTTTTGCACCTGCCAGCAAAAAAAGCGGGAGTGACCAGAACAAAGCAAATGTGCCAGCCTTTCCAAACCAGTTGACTTTTATAGTATCTAGTTTCATAAAGGCTAGAACTAAAACTGCGGTCACAATGATGGCTTCTCTGGCAAGTATTGTAATCCCTATTCCAAACGGCAAAGTTTCATCTATGAGAAGACTAATTATTGCAACAAGTGCCAGCACTCTGTCAACTGTGGGGTCTAAAATTCTACCAATAGAAGTTTCCTGGTTGAGCTTCCTCGCCAAATATCCATCAACCCAATCTGTGGCCGCCATGCCTCCCAATAAGAATGCAGCAGCTAAACGATTTTCTATACCAAAGAGAATGAAAACAAATACTGGGATTGCGATAAATCTGAGTGCCGAGATTATGTTTGGGATTGTGAGAAATTGGTTTTTCATAATAAATTGAGTTTAATGGCAACCATTTTTACAAAGATAATTAATAAAGAGCTACCTGGATCATTTCTTTGGAGAGATGATAAGTGTGTGGCATTTCTTTCTATCAACCCTGTGCGTGAGGGGCATAGCTTGGTTGTGCCGATAGCTGAGGTTGACCACTGGCTAGATTTAGATTTGGAAACTTCTGCTCACTTGACGAAGGTAGGGCAACACATTGGAAAAGCCCTTTTTGAGATTTACAAGCCGTTGCGGGTCGGCACAATGATTGCAGGGTTTGAAGTTCCACACACTCACCTTCATATTATGTGCATAGACAATATGGCTGATATGGATTTAGTGAATGCTGCTCAAAGTGTGTCGCCAGATGAGCTTTCAAAAACTGCTGGCAGCATTCGAGAGGTTTTGTCTTCTCACGGGCACAGCTCGGTGTCTGATTCTTAAAAATGGCTGACGCTTAAAAATTGCAACCTATCTTTGAAAGATATAGATTGGCACTTGCTCAGCTTTAGATTCTGCACTGGCTTCTGGTTCAATGCTGGCTTCAGATTTTTGCCCTACTTCTGATTTTTTCCAGCCGTCAGCAACCATAGCTTCCACAACATTGTCGCGCTGTTGCTGATTTCTACCAAAGACAGCTGAGTCGATTAAAATCCAATGTGCGCCCCTAGCTTGACGAACTACATCTTTGGGCATTGTGTCTGAGATATTTTCTGGTAGTTTTATTTCAAACAAATTCTTCCGCTCAGCCAAACTAGACAATAAGTTCGTGGTTGCCCCTACCCTAGTGTTTATTGAAGCTTCATCCTTTGGAACTTTTGCAACTGCTTCTTCAAGCACAGCTTGGCGGTCGTTCCAATGCCATGGCTCATTGTAAAAAGAACTTCTAGAATCTTGGATGAATAGTAGCAAGGCAGCCAGTATTAACACCAAGATTATGTATAGATTAACCCTTACCCGTTCAACCAACACAGTTCCAATTCGTTTAAGGGCAAACACGGTCGCCAAAAATAAAAAGGCAATCACAGGGATTGCTTGTTCTGCTTCGCCTAGTTGATTGGCTTCAACATCGGCAAGCAGATAAAAGAAGTAGAGTGGCACCACTGGCAAAATATAAAGCGGGCGAACCAGTGGCAGAAACACTAGCGGGGCAAGCAGCCCAATCACACTGATAATATTTTGTTCGGTTCGCAAATCGGTTATCACTTGTGCTGGGTCAGTTATCATTCCCCAAACCACACTGAAGGGATTGCTACCATAGCTGCTGAATGACTCAATGGCGCTGAAGCCATCACCCAGCAATGTTTGAAATACCAAAACTGACAGAAGCAGCCAGCCAAAGGCAAGCCCAAATGTGACTAGCCCCAGTTGACGTTTTTTCTCAAATATAAGAAGCAGCCCAAAACCAGCCATAGCTAATCCCAAATCTGCTCGGCAGGCAAGGATGAAAGCAATGAGCAGAAAATATTTGGTGTGGAACTTCCAGCCTAACTGGGTTAGCCTTCCGCCCCCTTGGCTTCCATCTCCTCCAGTACTTAGCCCTAAATAAAGTGCATAAAATATTGCTGGTAGAGCTAGAGCTTCTGGTGAAAAACCAGAAAGGTTTGCGCTGTGAACACTTGTGGAAACTCCATAGACAAAAACTAAGGCACTAGATGTTCCAAAATGTAGCTTGCCTAAATTTCTGGCAATGTAGAATAGTGGAACTACCGCTAGGCTGAGCGCCAGAGATTGGAGAAAAAGCAAAGTAGAAGCCGTTGGCAAAATGCGGGTTATCACGCTGAGCGGATAAATGATGTATTGCCCTGCCCCTGCTAATAAATTTTCACCATTCAAAAGCGATGACTCAGGCACATCCCCTTGCTCAATTAGCCAAAGGCTTTGAACCCAAGTTGCTAAATCAAATCCAGCCCCCCCACTTGGAAATGCCCTAACCAGAGCCAGTGTAAACAGCCAAATAAATAATATGAGAGCATAAATCCAAGGAGCAAATAGCCATCCACGCGGAGTGCTTATGCGAGCCTGAGCAATTAGATAATATCGCTCAAGCCTTAAACGGAATTGCGAAGTTGTTTTGACTTGTCTGTTTTAACAATGAGCGTTAAGGGTTTTAAGCCTTGAGCTATTGTAAAATGTTTAGCTTTTTTGGGTTACTTTAAGATTTTACCCAACTCTTCTTCTGAGGGGGCGAAATAGAAAGACCCAGAAGCTGGATTTGAAAAATCAGTTAGTCTATCTCTAGGTTCTCCATTTACTCCATACATAGCATCAAGTCTTTCACGGAAAGGTGCTTGCTCACGGCAAAACGCCATAAAGTATAACCCAACCGTTCCATCATGGAATGCATAAGGTGTGGAACGGCGAGCGATTTCATTTCGCTTTGGTGTTGACTCATCGGCTGCCTGACCCTCACGCAACTCAACATGGGCGAGGTGTGAATATTCCTCTTGGGTTTCAAGTTTGGTGCTGTCTGCCTTTGTGCGACCAAAAACTTTTTCTTGGTCTTCTACTGACATTTCGTTCCAGCCATCTAGGTCGTGAACCCAGCGCTGTGCCAAGATAAAACTTCCGCCCGCGCCTGGGTCGCCATCAGCAACCAATGCTACGGTTGGCTCATCTTTAGGGTCTGGGTTTCCAGTTCCATCAATGAAGCCAGTCATATCTAAAGATTCCCCATAAATAAATGTTGGAGTTTCACGAGCCACAGACATGTGACCTGCCAAAGCAGTGCGGGCATCATATTGTGCCTTCCAAACATCATCTTTTTGTGGGCTGTTTAGCCAAAGTAGAAGTTCTTCTTGTGTGCCTTTGGCTTCTGTTCCGCTTCCGTCAGTTGAGACGATGGTTTCAAAAGATTGGAAATCATTTGGCATATCTGCGCCCAAATCGGCAAGCAGTGTTGGGCCAAAACCCAAAACAAGGTTGATGTTCTTTTCGTTACACTGTGAAATGAGGTCGTTAATCGCAGTTTTGATTGCCCCTAGGTCGGCGCCATCATCACGGCTCAAGTGGACATACCACTGATGTTGACCCATCTCATTAAAAATCGCTGCTTGTGCAGTTGCCATTTTTGTATCTCCTTTTTGTTGTGTTTTAAACTTTTCGCTATTGCGATTTCAGGTTTGTAATTATTTTATATTAAAACTGCCCTATTTCCAAAATGGGTTTGTGGCAATCGCACTACAAGCAAAAATAAAAGTCGGGCTGCCGGGATTTGAACCCGGGACCTTTGGTCCCCCAGACCAACGCGCTAACCAAGCTGCGCCACAGCCCGCTCTATTATGTAGTTATCTATATGTGTAATTATAAGTCTTATAAGCTAACATCTCTTAGCTAAATACAACTATGGAATTTAGTTATGAAAGCATACCTGTGAAATTATTGCCTACAAAATTTCTGTATAGAAATTCAAGTTGCCAGCCACACGATTAGCTGTATCAACCGCCAAATTAGATAGCCTCCCAGCACTACAATAAGAATCCACAAATGCCACGGAATCCCAAAAAACTTTTTTCTAAGAAAACGCCATTTCGCTTTTTCTTCGACACATTGAAATCCACACTCTCCACACTGCCCTTCTTTTGTCAGCGCATTGGGCGAAAGATATTTAGCACATGGCTCACACCAAGGCATTTAACTACTCTTAACCTCTTTGGATGATTTATCGCTTGAAGAGTTTTCTCCACTATCTTTTAATGAGCTATCTTTTAACAAATTGGATGCCCCGTTATTATCAGAAACACCATTCACAGAAGAATTGCTATCAAAGTTTGAAACACGAGATGCTGTCATCCAATCTTCTTTTAGGCGTATTGCCAACATAGCCATATCGTCAATTATCGGGCCTTCAGAATATTCAATGGCTGTGTCAAGAATTTGCTTGCACATAACATCGACTGAAACATTTGGGTCTCGGCGAAGCATGTCGCCCACCCGCTCTTCTCCAAATATTTCACTGGAAGATTTTCTTGCCTCTGACAACCCATCGGTATACATCAACACAACATCACCTGGCTGAACAGTAATCTCTCGACTATAAAATGTTGAGGCTGAGTCAAGCATAACCACTGGCCCAGTGAACTTCATCGGATGAATTTCGCGGTCGTGCCATAGCCACGCAATCGGATGCCCTGCCGAAGCATATCTAAGCACGCCAGCCTCTGCATCAAATAACAATACAACAATAGAGACAAAATCTTCATTGGCATGAACGGTGAGCTGGCGGTTCAATTCTTCAAGGGCTTGAGCTGGGTCACGAAACTGGCGAAGAAATACCCTGAGCAAATACTTCACCTGAAACGCTGTGATAGACGATTCAATATCTTTGCCTGCTACATCTCCAATCACAGCTGCCATTCGACTATCTGAAACTCTAAAGACATCATAGAAATCGCCCGCTATCAAACCTGAACCTGCCTGATAAATTTTGGCAACCTCTAGCCCTTCAATTTCTGGAAGCTCCTCTGGTGCCAAACGTTCTGCCCATGCACGAGGTGCTAGTTGGTCTTGGGTAAGGGTGGCCTCAGCTCTTTTTTCTTGTTCTTTTCTTCTGGCAATGGCGCGCTCTTCTCTTTCGCTCAAATTAATCCAACTGATTGAAACTGCAAGAGGAATAACAAGAATCAGCAACACCAGCTTGGCATTGTAATTATTGGTGGCTGCCAAGGTGATACATATAGCGCCCAAAATTACATAAAGGGAAAAGGTGTGAAATAGCTTGAGATAGTCATAGCGAGCTTGTCGAACCAAATCAGATTCGCGCTCGACAATGTCTTTGTCTGAAGTGTCTGCCTCAGATTGCTCGTCTTCATCTCCATTTTCAGACTCCGTTGCAGTCGCTCTTTGTGTTCCAATCTCTGCCAGCAAGTTCTTCCAATACCTGAAATGAACCAGCCCAGAGCGTAGCCATGAGATTGAGGCTGCGAAACACAAAACAGCAACGGCGACCAATAATATAGTTACCATGCTTTATTAAATCTTACACGCCTTAGGCACAAATGACTGAATATACACAAAAATGATTTTGCTGGATTTTGCTATAGCAATGATTATATTAACGATTTTATTAGATATTTATGGAATAAACAGGCAAGTTTGGAAATTCGCAATTCTTTTTTGGGGCTACTTCCTCAAACGAACCCTAAGTTTCACAGGTGTTGCCCCAAAATCAAATGCCTCTTTGAGCTTTCTTTCTAAATATCTTAAATATGTGGCTGGAAGTTTTTTGGTCGCAAACAATGTAAATGTTGGAGGGTCAGATGCAACTTGAGTGGCATAGAGAACTTTTGCCCCCTTTGGCGGGCTATGTTGAGCTTGGGCGGAAATGATTGCGTTGTTTACTTCTCTGGTACTAACCCGTTTTCTATATTGCATCGCAGCATCAGCTAGTGCTGGCAAAATCTGGTTCAGGCCTTTTCCAGTGAGGGCGCTGATTTTTAGAAGTGGGGAGTCAGCAAGAAAATGCAGTCGCCTACCGACCTGAACCGACAAATCCTCACGCTCTTCTTTGTCACATAGCTCCCACTTATTCATGAGAACTAGGATAGGGCAACCTGCTGCTTCAATTCTTTCTGCCAGCCGTTGGTCTTGGTGGGTGACGCCTTCTTTTGAATCGATGACGAGCAAAGCGATGTCTGCTCTATCAACTGCTTCTAGGGCGCGAAGCATGGCATAGTATTCAACCCGTTCACTTAATTTTGCCTTCCTCCTCATACCAGCTGTATCCACAAACCTGATTGTTCCAACCTCAGTTTCAACCAATGTATCAACTGGGTCACGGGTGGTTCCAGCAATCTCAGATTCAATGGCGCGCTTTTCACCCACCAGCTGATTAAAAAGGGTTGATTTGCCTACATTTGGCCGCCCAACAATTGCAACAGCAAATACTTCTGCTTCTTGCTCACCTTCTTCTTGGCTATTTGTTTCTTGGCTGCTTGCTTTTTCAGCCAGATTGCCTTTTTCATTATTGACATTTTCTGGCTCGGTGCTTCCCCCAATTTCTTTTACCACGGCATCTAGCAGGTCTGCCACCCCCGGCCCGTGAAGTGCGCTTATGGCAAATGGCTCGCCCAACCCAAGTTTCATAAAATCCCAAACTCCACTTTCGTGGCTAGAGTGGTCAACTTTGTTAACCGCCAAAAGCACTGGCTTTTCAAGCCTAGATAATAGCTTCGCCATCTCAGCATCATCTGGAGTCATTGAGCTTTTAACATCTGTCAGAAAAATTAATATGTCGCTTTCTTTGGCAGCAAGGTTCACCGTCTTTGAAACTTCAACCTCTAGGCCCTCTGGTTGAGATGACCACCCTCCTGTATCAAGCAACAAAAACTCAACTCCTGCCCACTCAGCTAACTCTCGTTTGATGTCTCGCGTAATGCCAGGTGTCTTTTCGGTTATGGCGGTTCGCCTGCCCAAAATGCGATTCATAAGAGTTGACTTCCCCGCATTCGGGCACCCAACTATTGCCACCACTGGCTTTTTGGATTCTAAATCTTTCATACCTATATAAAGCTAGGCTATAGGGTATGGAAATCAATAAGGTGTTGTTGGCGTCTCCTCGTGGATTTTGTGCAGGGGTTGAAATGGCGATTAAAGCGCTGGCTGCCTTAGTGAAAGCCTTTGACGAGCCAGTTTATTGCTATCACGAAATCGTCCACAACAAGCAGATAGTGGAGCGCTTTGAAAAACATGGCGTGGTATTTGTGAGCGACATTGATGAAGTGCCAGAGGGCGCACCGCTAATGTTGAGCGCACATGGTTCAGCACCAGAGGTTCAGCAAAAAGCAGCCAAGGTCAGCAAATATCTTGTCGACTCAGTTTGTCCGCTGGTAACCAAAGTTCACCACGAAGTCAAAGTGCGAACCAACAAAGGCTATCGCATAATATATGTCGGTCACGATGGGCACGAAGAAGCAGTTGGCACAATAGCGGTCGCCCCACAAGCAATACATCGAGTGGAAAAGATTGAGGATGTCAAAAACTTGCCCGACTTTGAAGAAGATGTGGCGCTGCTGGCACAAACCACCCTCAGCCATAGCGATTGGAAGGAAGTGGCAGACACTGCTAAGGAAAAATATCCCAAGATGTGGATGCCTGGCCGAAGCGATTTGTGTTTTGCCACAACCAACCGCCAAGATGCCCTTAAAAAAATCGTTGGAAAATGTGATGTCATGGTTGTGGTGGGATCTTCTAACTCTTCAAATACTTTGGCACTAGAAAAAATTAGCAAGGAAATGGGATGCCCTGAGGTTTATAGGATTAATCACGCGTCTGAACTTCCAAACACTCTTTTTGGCGTGGTGGGAGTAACTGCTGGCGCCTCTGCCCCAGAGGAATTAGTGAAAGAGGTGCTTGATACCTTAAACCCAAAAAATGGAATTGAAGAGGTGTCGGTCACCAATGAGGATGAATACTTTCCGCCCCCTCGCCAACTCAGAACTCTGATTTCAAGTGTTTGTGGATTTGCAGCAGCTGGGCTTGGTGGAAAAGTTCCAAATGCTATGAACTCTGATCGTGAGATTAATGCCAGCCAAGTTCTTGGCTCTATGGAAGCGGTTTGGGCTTAATTTTTCGCGGCTTATATTATATTTATTTTCAAAACCAAGCCCTATTTAAGCAAGCTGGCTGCTTTATCATAAAGCTCTTGTAAGGTCTCTCTGAGTTGCTCAGTTAGCTGGTCTAGCTCTTTTCGATTAATTCTTTCTTCTGGGGGATGGATTAGCTTGCCAACATAAAGCACAACCTTTTTGGGGCGAAACATCTTTTTGCCGATAGGCATTGCATTTGCCCCGCCCGCCATTCCAATTGGCAAGATTGGTGTGCTGTTGTGCTGAGACAGCCAAATCACTCCTGAAAACAATGGAAAAATTCTCGGCCCAACTTTTCGCTCGCCTTCTGGAAATACGACAATAGCACTTCCTTTTTCAAGCAATTTTTTGGCAGTATCTAAAGCCCCTCTATCAAGGCGGTGTCGCTTAACTGGAAACCCTCCGAGCAAATTTAGAAACCGACTCCAAAATCTGCTTTTTACAAAAAGAGAATCCTTTGCCATGTATCTAAGCCTCCGCCCAGCCATGGCCCCCACCATAGGTGTGTCTAAATTTGAGCGATGAGCAGCAGGAGCCAAGATGACTGCCCCCTTTTTTGGAATGTTTTTTCGGTTATACACACTGACTTGAAAATATGCCCGAAACAGTGGATAAGCAATGCATCTAAGCATACTTATGAAAGCCGCCCCAATGTGTCTTTGGGCTTTAAGGGGGTCAATTCCATCTGTCATCTCAACTAACTTTGTCTCATAACGTTGTTTGACCTCAGTTAGAATTTTTTCTACAACTTCTTCAACAGTTTTTCCACTGGTGTCTATTTCTAAACTATTTTTTGCTTTTTTGAGCGGGGCATGTTTTCGGTTGCTATCAAACTTGTCTCGCGCTTTTATAGAAGCAAGCACCTCATCAAATGGACGCCCAGATTCTTTTGCGCGGCGCTCTGCTCGGATTTCAGGCGATGCTGTGACAAAAACTTTTAAGTCAGCATTTGGCAAAATAACTGTGCCAATATCTCTGCCTTCAAGCACTCCCCCATTGTGAGCATCTAGCCATTGTAGTTGTTTTTTTCTGAGTTGCTTGCGCACATTTTTATATGAGGCAATTTTGCTTACGATTTCTGTAACGTCTTTTCCACGAATTTCAGTTGTAATGTCTCTTCCGTCTAAGGCAACCCGCCCAGCTTCAATTTCAATATTAGATTTTCTAGCAACCTTCACAACTTCTGGCTCGTTGTCGGGATTTATTTCGCCAGAAATAACTCCATAGGCAACCGCTCGATACATTGCACCTGTGTCAAGGTGGCTTAGCTCAAGTTTTTCTGACAGTGTTTTTGCTACGGTGCTTTTGCCAGAGGCAGCCAACCCATCAATAGCGACTTTTTTAATTCCATACTCACTCATTTAATTTGCTCACCTATTCACTCTTTTCACATATTTACTTTTTATTTATTCGTTTGGTTGCCTGCTTGTTTATTCACCTGTTTATTTTTTTGCTTGCTTATTGCCTTCCTGTTTATTGCCAGCCTAGTTATTGTTAGCTAAAGCATTTAAGTCTTGTACAAAATTTGGGTAGCTAGTAGCTATTGATTTTTGAAACCCTGATAT
>JAHRAM010000132.1 GCA_020027305.1 Acidimicrobiia bacterium
AAAAACAGCCCTTGTTCTTCAAACTCAACTGCCGACCACTTTCTGGCAAGTGAGCTGAGGGATGTCTCTGTGGGCGTTAGCTCAATTAATTTCAAGTTATCATTTAGCAGCCCATGTCGAAGCCTGAGGTATAGAGTTCCCAGCTCCTCTTTTATGTCTGAGCCAATAAATAATACAGTAGAGCCAGCAGTTAAGGCGTCGTCTATAGTTGCTCTTTTTAACCCAGCAATGAATTCAGCGCTAAAGCCTTCGCCTATCGTGGCGTCAACGTTGTTAGTTGAAAGCACTTCTTTTGAAAACTTCGCCCAAACAAATTGGTCTTCATTTGCCATGTTGGCGCCTCCAAGAACTGCAATTTTGTTAGGGTTAGATTCTGCACCGATAACCGATGTCGCAATTGAAATTGCTTCGTGCCATGGAACTTCTACCAACCCTTGATTACCTTTTCTCACTAGTGGTTTCATAAGTCGGTTTTCACTTGAGAGTACTTGGAATGAAAAACGGTCTTTGTCTGTTAGCCAGCCCCAGTTCACGGCATCAGAATCCATTCCTAAAATTCGAATTAGCTTGTTGCCTGAGGCTTGCAACACCACTCGGTCGCCCATTGGGTTTGGATAAGTTGAAACGGTTTCAGTCAAATCCCACGGGCGAGCCTTGAAACGATATGGCTCAGCAGTGAGTGCGCCCACTGGACAAATCTGAACAGTGTTTCCACTGAAATATGAATCAAACTCAGCTTCAGGAAATGTATTTACTTGGGTATGTTGCCCCCTGCCTTGAAAGCTAATCAGAGCTTCGCCAGCCACTTCATCAGCAAATCGAGTGCAGCGATCGCACAAAATACATCTCTCTCTGTCAAGATAAACTTGTGAGCTAATAGGAATGGGCTTTATAAAGTGCCTCTTGTTTTCAACAAAACGACTTTCGCCAGGGCCAAATGCCATGGTTTGATCTTGAAGTGGGCATTCCCCCCCTTTATCACATACTGGGCAATCTAAGGGATGGTTGATAAGCAAAAATTCCAACACGCCATCTTGTGCTTTTTTTACAGCATCTGACTCAGTGGTTACTTCCATTCCTTCTGCCACGGGCAAAGTGCAAGAAGTCATAAGAGCAGGGCCTCTTCCTGTATCGACTTCTACTAAACACATACGGCACATGCCCACAGGGTTCATACGTTTGTGATAGCAAAAATGAGGGATATAAACCCCCACATCTTCACAAGCATCTATAAGCAACTGACCGGGCCTTGCACTAAATTCTTTGCCATCAACTCTGATGTTGATAGCGGTTTCTATTTCAGTAGCTGACATCAGCCGCTCACCACCTCAAGCTCTGATAAATATTTTGGTGCCAGCTTGATATAGTTTTCAAATTCATTTTTAAACAAATTAATCGCTGACATAATAACTGCCACAGCAGATGGGCCTAGCGGACATATAGTTGTCATCTTTGGTGGCCATGACAACCCTGGGCTAATGTTGTCAGCAATATCTAATAGCATCCCCAAATCAGCATCTCTTCCTCGACTGTTTAATATCCGCTCAAGGATTTGTTCCATCCATCCTGTTCCTTCACGACAGGGGGTACACTTCCCACAAGACTCATGTGCAAAAAAGCGAACAAGGTTGTGGCATGCCTTTACCATATCTGTTGTGTCATCCATCACCACTACAGCCCCTGACCCAAGCATTGAACCAGCTTCATCTACGGTGCTTTTTTCAAGTGGAAGGTCAAGGTGTTCTTGTGTAAACCACGGGCTATACGCTCCACCTGGAATAAACGTCTTCAAAGTTCTGCCCTCTTCCAGCCCACCTGCCAATTCAAAGATAAGCTGCCTAAATGTAGTGGTGCCAAATGGAACTTCAAATACTCCTGGGTTCACCACTGAACCAGAAACTGCAAACATTCTTGTTCCAGCAGACACTTCTGCCCCCCGCTTAATAAATGCTTTATGCCCCGACTTCATAATTTCTGGCAAATTTGACAACGTTTCTACGTTGTTGACTATTGT
This sequence comes from Acidimicrobiia bacterium, assembly GCA_020027305.1. Taxonomy (GTDB): domain Bacteria; phylum Actinomycetota; class Acidimicrobiia; order Acidimicrobiales; family Hopanoidiivorantaceae; genus JAHRAM01. The sequence goes on from JAHRAM010000132.1 coordinate 2,015, forward strand.
GGGCTGACCATAAAGTCCATCGGCTGCAGGAAACCTTGGAGGTTTTAGGCGCGGCATTCCACGATGCCCTTCCAAACTTTCAATAAGAGCAGTTTCTTCACCCACAATATATGCCCCAGCGCCTGGGTGCATAACTATATCAACAGAAAAATTAGTGCCTAAAATATTTTTACCTGTTAGGCCAGCTTCATAGGCTTCGTTGAGTGCTTGGATGATTCGCTCTTGTGCCAATGCCATCTCACCTCGCACATATAAAAAGCATTGCCCCAGCCCAACTGCATAAGAGGCAATTAAGCACCCTTCAATAAGTTGATGGGGGTCTAGTTCCATCAGCAACCTGTCTTTATATGTGCCTGGCTCACTTTCGTCACCATTCACTACTAAATATCTTGGCCAAACATTTTCTGGGCAAAATCCCCACTTCACGCCTGCTGGAAATCCAGCCCCACCTCTCCCTAGAAGACTTGCATTACTAATCTCTTCGTGAACTTCAACTGGGGTCTGGCTTAGTGCTTTTCTAAGGCCTAGATAGCCTCCGCTCTTTTCATATTCTGATAGTTGCCATGAATTAGGGTTACTAAACCTAGACGTCAAAACTTGTTCGCCCATTTTTGTTTTGCTTGGCTTGTTAGATGTAGAAAGGTGTTTATCATTTGCTTTTTGTGCCGAAAGCAATTTGGGTGAGCTTATCCAAACTGGTTCCTCCTTATCTTTTTGTGGAGAAACATTTCCAGCGGCAACTTTATTTTCTTGATGAAGTGTAGAAAGCGTGCCAGCAGGTGGGATGTCTTCGTTGCCTTCTTTTAGTCGCCCAACTAAGGCGTCCAAACTTTGGGTGTCTTGTTTGTAGTGGTAACGATAGTTAGTTTGAAGGCAAGGCGCTTCGGTACAAGCAGCAATACATTCAACGGTTTCTAGTGAAAACATTCCATCAGCAGTGGTTTGCCCTGCTGTTATTCCTAGAGTTGTTTCACAATGTTCTATTATTTCTTCTGCGCCAGCTAAATAACAAGAAATTCCTTGACATATATTTATACGGTATTTTCCGCCAGGTTCTCGCTTAAACATCTCATAGAAAGAACACATGCCAAGTGCTTCAGCTGGCAAAATTCCAACCAAGCCTGCTGCCTCAGATATAGCCTCTTTAGAAAGCCAACCCTGTTGTTTTTGATATATATGTAAAAGCGGCCCTAAAGCAGAACGTGGTTCGGGGTATCTAGCAATTAAATCTTTGGCTAATGCCAAATTGTTTTCATCTAATATAGTCGCCATCAACGATCTACCTCCCCCATTACGGGGTCAACTGAAGAAATGATTGCAACAGCGTCTGCCAGCATCCCACCTTTTAGTAGATAGGGCAGGGCTTGTAAATTCACAAAACTTGGCCCTCGAATATGGAGCCGATAAGGTTTTGGTCCTCCATCAGAAACTAGGTAGCAGCCTAGCTCACCCCTTGGAGATTCAACTGCCACATAAGTTTCGCCTTCAGGAACTTTAAACCCCTCTGTAAAAATCTTAAAGTGATGGATGAGTGCTTCCATAGATTCATCTATTCTTGCCCGTGGGGGTGGAGTGATTTTTTTGTCTTGAACTCTAAAGTCACCATCTGGCATTTTTTCAATAATCTGGCGAACCAGTTTGATAGATTCTCGTATCTCGTTTAGACGAATAACAAATCTATCAAAGCAATCCCCATTCACCCCAGCAATGACATCAAATGATAAATCCTCATATTCGAGGTAGGGCATATCCTTTCGTAAATCCCAAGCATAACCAGTTGAGCGAAGCAATGGGCCAGTCAGCGAAAGTGCCAGAGCAGCTTCGGTGGTGACAGTACCAACATCTTGTAAACGTTGTCTCCAAATAGGTTGCCCTGTTAGCAAGCCATCATATTCATCCAACCGTCGTTCAACTTCATCACATACCGGCAAAATAGCCTCAGCATAACCCTCTGGTAAATCTGCTGCCACCCCGCCAGGACGAATGAAATTATGATTCATTCTTAGACCAGTTATAAATTCCAACAAGCGAAGAACCTCTTCTCGCTCACGCCATCCATAAAGCATCATAGAAACCGCTCCAATATCCATTCCGTTAGTTGCTTGGAACAAGAGGTGGGAACTCATTCTGTTTAGCTCACACATCAACATTCTTATCCAAGTTGCACGGGGTGGAATTTCAATTCCAGCAAGTTCTTCTACTGCTAAAGAAAACACTAATTCGTTAAAGAGCGGAGAGGCATAATCCATTCGCGTGACATTTGTTGCCCCTTGAATGTATGAAAGTGTTTCGCCAGTTTTTTCCATCCCAGTGTGTAGGTAACCCACGATTGATTGCGACCGTAAAATATTTTCACCTTCTAGCTCTAGTAGCAACCTAAGAACTCCATGTGTGCTTGGATGTTGTGGGCCCATATTCATAATGGTGTGCTCATCATCAATATCAACAGTTATTTGCTCATCAAAGGATGTTACATTTTTCAGATGGCTAGCCAATTCTGGCAGCTTACGAAGCACTGGGCTTTTCGCCCCTTTTGAATAAATGCTTTCTAAATCAACATTTTCTACAATGTCTTTTGAATGTGTTGTGGCAGCAGTCATCTCTTTATGTCTTTACTAAATCGCACTGGCACTGTCCCCACTGAAAAATCTTTTCTAAGAGGAAAGCCTTCCCAATCTTCAGGCATAAGTATCCGAGTCATATCTGGGTTTCCTTCGAATTCGATTCCAAACATATCAAAGACTTCTCTCTCTAAAGCCTCTACACCTGGATAGATGTCACACAAGCTAGGAAGACAAACTTCGTCTTCTGGAATTTGTATTCGAATCCGCTTACGTTTGGGTGGATTGTGTGAGATTAAAGTTACAACAACTTCAAATCGCTCAGGTGAAATTTCAGCAGGTAAATCTCTTTTAGGGTGTATAAGGTAATCTACTGCTGTTAAATCTATACAAGAAACAAAGCCTGCCTGTTTTGCTTTCGCCACTGTTTCAAGTAACTCATTTCGGTGAATATGAAGGACTTCCATTTAATTTTTAGTAGTACCATTATTGACATTAAGCATTGTGGTAGCAGTTTGTCCATCAACTTGTTCTATCATTATGGGTTGGTTGCCCTTTCGCCGTTCCATTATTTCTTCTGATTGAATTTGTTTGTGAAGGGTTAAGATAGCATGCATAAGGGTTTCTGGGCCAGGCGGACATCCAGGAGCATACACATCTACTGGAACAACTTGATCTACACCTTGAACTAAGGCATAGTTATTAAACATTCCACCGCTAGAAGCACATACCCCCATTGAAATAACCCATTTGGGTTCCATCATTTGGTCATATATTCGGCGAAGCACTGGTGCCATTTTTTGACTCAGTCGCCCAGCCACAATCATTAAATCAGCTTGCCTGGGCGAAGCTCGAAAAACCTCCATTCCATATCTGGCTAGGTCAAAATGCGCTCCACCAGTCGCCATCATTTCAAGCGCACAACAAGCTAACCCAAATGTAGCTGGCCAGCAGCTTCTGGCTCTAGCCCACTGGACTAAATCTTCAATTTTAGCAGTCACAAAATTGTGCTGGATTTTGCTTAGGGCATCGCCAGCTGCTAAACCACTTTTTGATTCCGCGACACTGTTATTGAGAACATTGTCATTAGGAACATCATTGCCTTTATTTTTTGGAGGGCTCATTTTGCCACCTCTACAATGCCTTTGTCTTTGCTAGAAACTCGCCTTATGCTTTCTGTATCATTATTTGAACCATTTGAACTCATACCAAACTTTGTATTCCCTAATAACACTGAATCTTTTAAAGATGATGCCTCAGCTTGTGATTTTTGGAGACGAGATGTTAACCCTATCTTGACCGAGTTCCAATTGAATACACCTTTGCTCACCAAATATAAAAATGATTCAAAGACCGCAAACGAAAATATTAATATCGCAACCAACCCAACCACTCCTAAAGAGCCATGAGCTACTGCCCAAGGATAAAGAAAGATTATCTCCACATCAAAAACGATAAAAATCATAGCGATTAAAAAGAACTTCACTGGGAACCGCTCAGGAGTTTCCACCACAGGGTCAACCCCACACTCATAAGGTGATTCTTTAATGGGGTTTGACTTTTTTGGTGCCAGCAAATGCGAAACAAAAATGCTCACAGCCCCAAAGACCACTGCCAGAACTGCTAACAATATTATTGGAAGATACTGCCCCACTTTATTTTTCTTTCGTTATCTTTTTTCGCTTGTGTTTTTTGCACTTATATTTGTCGTTGCTATTTTTCTATCGTTGCTGTTCTTGTTGTTTTTGTGCTTTTTTTATTTTTGCTTCTATGACGATGCTGCTTCTTTTTCATTAGCCTCTTCTTCTTTTCTATGTCTGAGATGTAACGTAAGGGCAAATGCTGCAAAGATAAGCCCAGAACCCAATGAGAGCAATCCAGGCGTCACCCTAAGGTTTCCTAAATTTCTTCGCATCAACACAGAGATGGTTTGACTATTAGGGTCGACTTCTGCAATTGGGGCTGCTTGGCCCAATACTTGGGGTTTGGGAAGCACAGCACGAGATTGAATAACAACTTCATTTGTGGGGTGCGTCACTCTAAATGTATTGGTGATTCGGTTTGTAACTCTATCCCAAACTCCATCAGACTTTGCTTTAGGCTTTCCACCCTTTTGATATGTATCAAGAATAATAAAATCAGGCGTGGCAGCATTTGGGTCATTTGGAAATAATGAGAGGTTGTTTATAACAGCAGCTGCTGCGTTATTAGCTTCGCCAGACTCAACCGTAGAAAGAAGTTGCCAATCAGTTAATTGGAAATAATTTTGCTTAGCTGCCCAGCGAATAACTTCAGGCGCGGTGGCTGCCAAATTAGATAGTGAAAGCTGGTCAATCTTTGTCTCTTCAATATTTATTAGCCGAGTCACTTCTTCGTTTAGTTCATTGTTGTTTAAATACCTCGGATCACTCAATTGATAAAGTGCGTTTCTCGTTTCAACAGTTTCTCTAATTCCTGCCACATCAACTGTGGCAAGCTCAGCAATCACAGCACTTCTACTGGGTCCATCGAATTCAAGCACTAGGGCAATGGCACGAGGAACACACCCAGTGGTGGGTGGAGAGAACTGCCAATTCGTTTTAGCTACTGGGAAAATTCTCTGGTTGTTGCAATTGGGGTCAGGAAGGTTAATAAATTCTTCTAAACCAACTTGTTCAGCCCCAGCTGGATCCTTCACAGTTTCTACAAATTCCCAGCTTGGGCGTTGACCAGTGTAGCCGATGCCAAATAGCCACCAAATAAGAGACATTATTGTAAACCATCCAAAAAACCCAGTAAGTGCAACAAGTGAGCCAAGCCTGACACCTACATTTGTAGCAAGCAAGAGCCAAACTGTTCCCATTAGCCCAGCTGATGCTACTGCAACAGTTAGCAAACCACGTATTTCTGGATCCCAGCCGATACCAGCAATAACGGTTGTTGTATTTATGAATATAGCGCTAAGAATCGACATTGTGTTATCAGTGAATTATCATTTTGAATTTAAAGATTCGCTTCTTTCGTATGCCACAACTGCATTAAGTTGCTCTTGGGTCAAAATTCCAGCGTTGTGGCTTAGACAAAAATTGTGTCGCTTGATGCGATCTCTATCTCCAGCATCACGGTCTCCAACACACTTTCCAAATGAAGGCATTTGTCCTCCGCCATCGCCTTGTCCAAAGTTTCCATATTTAACACCGTTTTCACTGCCAGCCCCTACAAATATTGCTTGCTCTAGGGCAGTATCAAATTGTCGAGTAACCGCACCATTTCTTAAGCTAGGGCCAAACGCTCCACCTCCAACAATTTCGGGGCCAATAAGCCCGCCTGTAGATTCCACCAAACTATCTGCCTTATACGACCAACCAGGGGTGTGACATCTAGCGCATCCAAATACGCCGCCATCTCCAACATTGTTGAATAACAACTCTCCCATTAGCACTTGGTTGGTAGCTGCCTGTTCAACCATTTCTGTAGTCGCTCTTTCAATAGCATCAATGTCTTCTGATAGCTCTGGGTTTTCTTTTAACACTTTTTGTCTGGCAGTGGCAATTATGCCAGTGCTCACACGATCTCTAAGCTCGGCTGGCAAAATCTGCTCTGACTCGATATATGCCAAAATATCGTCTACTTGTTGTGTCGTAAATGGCCCACCACCAGGACCGCCCCATGCAGCCATTGGGGTATTTGGCCTTCCGTAATCCAGCACATATCGAACTTCGCTTTCTGAAAAACGATAAAGCACAGCCGACAATGAGGGCACTTGCCAGCTTACGTTAGCAAGATAAGTGCTATTGTTATCGAGCAACACATGGTTAACTTGCCCGCCCGGCCCATTTACAGTTCCATGACAGCTTGCACAACGTTCTTCATAAAGATGTCTGCCTTGTTCTACAGCATGGGAATCATCTCTGACAATACGCCCTTCTTGCCTTCCAGGTTCACCCAACCAATAAAGTGGAAGGGCAATCCCAATAATAATTAAACTAAATAGTCCTGTGGCAAGCCCAACATCTAATCTTCTAGTTTCAAGTTTTTCATCAGAATCTCCTGTCCTTCGATTTGGAGGAGTATGTAGCTCAGCACCAATTTCTTTTCTTCCTGCTAGCCAATTAAATAGCCAATAAATAACAAACCCACCAATTGCTATCGCAGCAATAACAAGCCCTACGTTTCTAACCATTTGTATTTTCTACTTGCTCTATTTGTTACTCTGAAGCTTCTCCGATGCAGTTTGGCCCTTCTGCCTCCTGGCCTGTAGTATTGGTGCCAATAGGTGGGCCTTGAATGATCGTGCCTGTATCAACTATAAATTCACCTTGGTTGTTGACCAGCATTGCAAAGCGATCTAAACCACGAGGAGCAGGACCGCCTCGCTTTTCTCCCACCCTATTATATTGTGAGCCATGACATGGGCACTCAAACCATTGCGAGCTAACACACTCTGGCACACGACATCCTAAATGTGGGCACTTTTGATAAAGAGCAATTAGTCCTTGTTCCATCCCCTCTAACTCAGGAGCAGAATAAGTTGCCCGTGCTTTTTCGATAGAACCAACTGGATATTCTGTTACCCACATCCGCCCTTCTGGCACATAAAAGAAATTGTTGTTGTCTTTAATTTGTTGCTTGACATCGCTAACTGCACCCAGATTGATTTTTGATCCAAAACCACTTGAAAACGACGGCCAAAGAAATGCCAGCACTGAACCTCCAAAGCCTGCCAGCCCAAAGCCTGCTAATCCTATTACCGAGCGATTTAAAAACTGCCTGCGGGTGACTCCCACGGCATCAGCATCTGGCTCAATGTAAACGGCTGTTTCAAGCAATTCTTGTTCTTCTGGCGCAAGTTCAGTGCTAGGCTCAGCCACTTGAAGAGCTTGCTCTTCAAACTCACGCCCTGTATAGCTAGAAATTTTACGTGCTTGTTTGTCGGTTCGCCGAGTTCTTCCGCTCAGTCTTCCAGTTCCTTTCTCACTGCTTCGACGTTTAAGACCTGCAAACATCATGACGGCAGCCGCCAGCACGATTACAATTATTGCGATTATTATTAGTGCCATTTATACATACTCCTTCTAGAAATCAAAAAACAGTCCTGACTCCCATGGAAAAATGAAATTAAAACCTGGACCTCTAAAGAAAGACCCAATAATAACTAAGATGGCCCAAAACATGAGATGAACCGTCATCAACGATACTGCGAACTTTCTTCGCTCAGGCGCCTTCTCAGGATTTTTATCAATATATGGAGCAAGTATCAGCAAAAATATGCCAACTCCCGGAATGGTCACACCTGCCACCATAGGATGAAACATAGTTAGCAATTCTTGAAGCCCTAAGAAATACCACGGAGCTTTTGAGGGGTTAGGGGTTTCATTAAAGTTGGCAAGCTCTAGAAGAGGTGCGTTAACAAATATAGAAAATATTAAAACGAACCCTGTCACTAAAAGGATTGCCACAAATTCACCTAGGAGCAAATGTGGCCAAGTATGAACTTTGTCAGCAGGAAGTGCTTTTACATCTTGGATTGAACCTGCCTTAACTACAGTTAAGAGCCGCTGAGTATGCCCGCCAGGACCAGTAGGCGATTCAGCAGTTTGAGTAGCAGGTGCTGAACGTTCCAAAAGTGCTGAAGAGACTTTTCCTGTTTCAGCAGAAGTGGCAACTTCAGAAGTGTCAGCATCCACAGCTTGCGAAGTTTCTTGTTCGCCACTATCGCCAGATGATTCTTCAGCCTGGCCCATAGCTCTAGCCCTTGCTTCAGCAGCCCGCTTCAATAAATGTTCTGGAATATCGACCATTGCTTTTCTCGTCTTTGCTTATAGTGGCCCAGAAATGCCGCCGTCTTTTCTCACCCGCCAGAAATGAATTGCCATAAAGATGACTATCACAAATGGCAAGAGCAACACATGCAATACATACCAGCGAAGCAAAGTATCGGTACCAATGTCTACCCCACCCAAAAGAACAAACCTAACCTGTTCACCAAACACTGGGGTGAACCCCATCATATTCGTTCCAACCGTGACTGCCCAGAGCGCCAGCTGATCCCATGGCAAAAGATAGCCAGTGAAAGAAAGTAGCAACGTGAGCGTGAGCAGCACCACACCAATGACCCAATTGAATTCACGCGGTGGTTTGTATGCCCCATGATAAAACACTCGCGCCATATGTAAGAAAACAGTTAGCACCATTAGGTGGGCAGCCCAACGATGCATATTTCTAACTAGTAACCCAAACGTCACCGAAGTCTGGAGAGAAGAAATGTCATCCCATGCAGCTGCAGCTGTTGGGCGATAAAAGAACATCAAAAAGATACCAGTCACCGTCAACAAGATGAACAAGAAAAAACTCAGCCCGCCCAAACAAAGTGTGTAGCTAACTTTTACTCCGTGTCTTTTCACTTTCACAGGGTGCAAATGATATAGCACGCTGTTCATCACCACATAAGAGCGGTTCCTAGGGTTATCAGCATATCCTTTTCGAAAGATTGAGCCTGGACGGAAAATAGAAACCCATGCTTGTGACCCTTGGGTCTTCTCACCTATCTTTTTTAGAGTGTCCATTGGCGATTTTCGGCCGTTAGTTCCATTTTGTGACATTATGCCAACCTCATCCCATATCCATAACCATAAGATGCCATCCGCTGTTGAGCATCGCCATCGGGTGGAGCATCATCCACTCTTCCTAAAATAATGACCCCAGTCGGGCAACGATCCACGCACAAGGCACAACGGGTACAAACATCGTCATCAATTGTAAAGATAACATTATCGCTAGGGTCTATACCTGGTTGTTCTGTATCAATGGCTTCGTCTATGGCATCAGGTGAAACCATATGGATACACTTCCATGGGCAAATATCTACACAGCCCTCACACATTATGCATTCAGACTGGTCAATGTGTATAAACTGAGAAGGCTTTACAGCTGACTTAAGCCATTCAGCATCAACTTCTTGAAGCACATAGTCATCTCGAAATTCGGGGAATGGGGGATTAGCGTCTGGTATTGACATATTTTGCTCTTCTCAATTCTTAATTCAATTCTTAATTGCTCTTCTTAATTATATGTATTTCAAATCATGCACTTGTCGGTTCTGTGTTTTGTTCAATAAGTGGCCTTCCATATTTAGAAGTCTCTTCTGGTTCATCAGGAACAGGCAATCCACGTTTTTGCCATATTAAAAATAATGCCACATTGCCAACTAAAGCTATGACATAAATTACAACCGCGACAACATCACGAAGTATTTGATAATTTAAATTAAATGGCAATGCCCATTCCAGTAGCTGTTGCCCATCAGATGAAATCCATGCTGGCAAGGTTGGCCCGCCTAGAGCTCGGCTGGATCGCCAAGCCAACTCTGAATCAGAAAAGGTTATCCAAAGATGTGGAACTACTCCATAAATCCAAAACATTAAAGCAAAAATTATCGTAGACCCTACCATTGCTTCCCCCCAAGAAAGCGATTTTCCAGCAGGGCGCTTTACTGCATATTTCAACAATAGATAAATCGCCAAACATGAAATCACCCAACTACCAGTGAAGCCCACATTTAAATATGGTGGGTCAACAGCTTGGGTAATGGCAAGCCAAAGAGCTAAGGAGCCAAACAACCCAAATGAAACCGCAACCATTCCACGATTAAATCGCTTAATGGAGTTTTCCACTTTTAGTTCCTTATGCTCCGCGTAGCCCGACTAAAATCAATGTAGTTGGTGAAAATAATCACAGTATTCTATTGTTAGTTTAGTTGCTAGAGAAAAAGTTTTAATATAAATTGTATGCTTAAAAATGAAGAGGGTAAAGCTAAACAACGACAACGCGACATTAAAACAACCACTATGAAAAATGAAAATATTGTAAAAAATAAAATAACGTGGAACAAGCTGGTAGGCAAAACGAGAGGGCTGGGATTTTAAGTGGTTGATGTTCCAGAATATCTGCTAAAAAGATCCCAAGAGCGAAGGGCTGCTCTTTCAGGTGAGGAAGCTCCAGCACCAACTGAGGCACCTGCAACTTCTGGTGGTGGGGCAGCAAGCGACACACAAACAAAAACACCAGCACCCGTTGGAAAAGTTCCAGTTCCAATTTCTCCATCTGCTCCTCCAAAAGAAATAGAGGTGCCAACATCAGTCAAGGCTGCTGAGCGACGTTTAAAAATCCCTTACTGGATTATGCCTGTATTGGTCTTTATTCCTATTTGGGCGTTTATATATGTAGGAACTCTTGAAGAGCCAGCCCGTGCCGCAACTGGAATCGTTGCAGACGGACAACATGTATATTTAGAAGTGGCGGCTTGTTCTTCTTGCCATGGGGCAACTGGAGCGGGCACCAATTCTGGCCCATCCCTTAAAGAACTTGACCTGCTAAAAACTTTCCCAGACACTGAAGAAGGTTTGGCCCAGCACATTGAATGGGTAGTGAAGGGAACAAACGGAGTAGGAATAGGAAGACCATACGGATCGCCCGAACAAGGAAGGGTGGCAGGCTGGTTTGGCAATATGAATGGCTTTGGCACCCAATTGAGTGCTAAACAAATTCTTAAAGTTGTCCTTTATGAAAGAGTAATGCTAGCTGAAAGTCCCACCGCAAAAACCATTGCCCTCCAAGTTGAAGCTGCTCTAAACGATGGGTCATTAGCTTTACCCGAAAGATGGGATGAAAGCATAACAGCAGAACAAATTCTTACAGACATTGGCATAGCCATTTCAATGAGTGAAGATTCTGCACAAACTTCTGCCCCGTAAATGCCCAAATATGATTTGTTAGTCATAGGTGGCGGGCCTGCTGGCTCTTCAGCAGCCTATTGGGGGGCCAAACGTGGTCTCTCAGTAGCAGTGCTAGAAAAAAAGAATTTTCCACGCGACAAAACTTGTGGCGATGGATTAACGCCTAGGGCAGTTCTTCAACTAGAAGAGATGGGCGTGCTTACCGACTTAGAACCAACCTCGCATCGCCATATTGGGCTTCGCACCCGCGCCAACCAACAAGTGCTTGAACTAGAGTGGCCCGACCATCCAGATTTCCCAAATTACGGGCTATGTGTTAGACGTCGAGAATTTGACCAGTTGCTTCTTCAAGCGGCCGAGAAACAAGGCGCAAAAGTTTTTATGCAAACAGAAGCAGTTGAACCAATCTTTACCGCAAATAAGCTGGGCCTTGCGGGAGCCAAAATTAAATCAAGCATCAAAACTGACTTTTCAGAGATTTCTGCCCGCTCAGTCATCGTTTCAGATGGGGCCAATTCCCGTTTCGGCAGAGCCTTAGGCGCAAAACGAGAACGAAGCTGGCCGCAAGGAATGGCAATCCGTACATACTATGAAAGTGTGAATAGCTCTGATGTCTGGCTTGAGAGCAACATTGACATTCGCGACAAAAACGGCGGCGCCTTGCCTGGCTATGGTTGGGTTTTTCCATTAGGCGATGGAACTATTAATGTTGGAATTGGAATCTTGTCAACTTCCAAAAACTACACCGACCTAAACACTTCTAAATTAATGACCCAATGGGCAAATGCAGTTGACGATAGATGGAACATTGACTCAGAAAATCCATGCATTGACCCTGTGGGTGGACGCCTCCCAATGGGTGGATCAGTTAGCCCTAAGGCTGGAACCAACTGGATGTTGGTCGGCGATGCGGCGGGCTTTATCAATCCTTTTAATGGAGAAGGCATCGACTATGCCCTAGAAACTGGACGGCATAGCGCAAATTTAATTGTTGACAATTTAACCAAAAATTCCGACCCAGACTTTAGACATGTCTATCCAGAATGGCTAGAAAAAAATTATGGGCTTTACTTTCGAATAGGACGAGCATTTGCCAAAATTATCGGCAAGCCAGCAATTATGAAAAACCTCACAGGAACAGGTATGCGGTCAAAATCGCTTATGGAGTGGGCGCTTCGAATTATGTCAAATATGCTTCGCCCTGAAGAACGTGGACCAGCTGAACTTGCATACAATACTATTGCCACGTTGCTGAAAATTAAAGATACGGGCGTGTCCAAAAAAGAGGGCAGAGCTTGATGCTTAAAAAAATTAAAAATCTGCTATCTAAAAACCTCCGCGTAAAGCTCTACCGCTATGGTGCTGTCTCTTTCTTAAATATTGTTGTCACGCAATTCTTGCTTTGGTTGTTCAACCTTTGGCTAAGTGGTATCTATGCAAATATTGTTGCCGTGGTTCTAGCTGCTGGCCCAGCATTTTTTCTCTACAAATTTTGGGTATGGCCCAAGAGCGGGGATTACAGTATCCAAAAAGAAGTTCCTATATTTTGGTCTATGGCGCTAGCTGGTCTAGGATTTTCTACTTTTACAGTCTGGCTAACCACCAGTTGGTGGGATGGATTTTGGGCTTTGGCACTTGGAAACATTGCTGGCTTTGCAATCGTTTGGGTAGGGCGTTTTATTTTGCTTGAAACATATCTGTTTAAGACGCAACATAAATGACATGCTACAAATGATGTGGCAACAACAATTGACGATGATAATAATTTTCGCCAAACCCAAAAACAATGCTAACGCTAACGAAAGAATTAAATGAAACCAGAGCTTCGTGAGCTTGGGTTAACCACTAGGGGATTTATGCCAGAAGATGAAGGCATGGCGCTCTATGAGGCTGCGCTATCTTCAAACCACGATAGCAAAAACAATTCACCCCTACTTGAGATTGGCAGCTACTGTGGAAAGTCTTCTATATATATAGGTGCAGCAGCAGCCGAACTCAATAAAACTCTTTTCTGTATAGACCACCACCGTGGATCTGAAGAAAATCAAGCGGGCTGGGAATATCACGAGCCTGATTTAGTCGACAAAGAAACTGGACAGCTAGACACCCTTCCCCATTTTCGTAAAACTATTGCCAAAGCTAATCTAGAAAATACTATCGTTGCCATCGTGGGAGATTCAATTCAAGTTGCAAACAATTGGAACACGTTCCTGAGCTTTTTATTTATTGATGGAGGGCATGGAACCAAACCAGCTCATAACGATTACGATGCTTGGACCCCCTACATTGAAGTAGAGGGAACCCTATGTATTCACGATGTGTTTGAAAACCCCAAAGACGGCGGCAGACCCCCCTATGAAATTTATTGCCGCGCTCTTGAGTCAAAAATGTTTCAAGAAATCTCAGCAACTGGATCGCTCAGAGTTCTAAAACGAATTGCGCGCTAATCCTTCTTTGCTAATTAAAACTGGGATGCCAATCTCACAAACCAAAACTAAGCTACCTTTTCATTTGCTGACACAAAAACTGCAGCAGCAGGACTAGGTGAGATTTCAACCAATTCAGATTCAGCCAGTGCCAAAGCATCTGCGGTCAAAAGAACTGCCGAAGCAGTATATGTGCTTGTCTCATTTGCAGGAAAGGCAACGGGCTTATTTCTGCTTCCATTTTCATTTGGATATGCATACCCCGTATAGTAACTCCCATCCTTTTGACGCATTAAAAATGTCGTGGCAAAAAGTTCTTCTGCCCGTTTTAGCTCGCCAACATTTAGATAGGCCATGGCACACTCTGCTGTTTCAGCAGCCGTAAACCAAGTGCGGTCAGAGACACATTTGACTCCACGGGCAGCATCTACAAAAATTTCTGCTTTTTCTTCAAGGTGAGATAACCCACGGTTGCCACTAGCTACCCCAGACAATACTGGATAATACCAATCCATTGCCCAACGTTTCTTAGGGGCAAATGCTTCTGGCTGATTTAAAATCACCTTACCTAAGATTTCTGCTGCCAGTTCCCAATTTGGCATCGGCTCATCTACAACTTTTGCAATATTTGCTGCCATCTTTAGGCTGTGATAAATGCTACAAGAAGCAGTTAGGAGTGAAAAAGAATAAGGCTCACCACTACTATATCTGGCCCAAATAATCTCTCCTCTCTCAGTCTGGAGTTCTAACACAAAATCTATGGCGGGCTTTACAACCTGCCACATTTTTTCTAAGAATTTTTCATCACTAGTACAAAGATAGTGATGCCAAACTCCCGTAGCTACATAGGCCACACAATTGGCATCTAGACGATCTACCTCTACAAAACTTCTCACATAATATTGATACCATGCTCCATTTTCAAGCTGAGTGGCAGCTAGCCATTCATAAGCTCGCTCAGCTCTATCAAATTCACCTACTAAATCTAAAGCCATAGCACACTCAGTATGGTTCCAAGGGTCACAATGCCCATCATCAAACCACGGAATCATTCCATTTTCTAGCTGAACAGCAGCAATGCTTTTAGCAGTTTGTTCGGCGTGTTTAGCAGTAAAAACTTCCATTGAGCTACTTTTTTTGTTATCTTACTTTTTTCTCGGGCACAACCCCTTTAGAGCGATTTGGTTTTTGAGCATATATGACCAAGCTTTTTCCCAACACTGGGTTTAAAAGTTTTTCAAGGTTCACAGTGAGGGCAGGCTGCTTCATTAAATCCCAACACAAGAACTTATGATATGCATCAACCACAGGATTTCCATCTTTGTTTGGGCCAACAAAACATTTCAGCCACCAATACGGAGAGTGAAGAGCATGGGCAAAATGGCTACCCCCCACTATAAAACCTGCCCTGCCTAACTGAGCTCGCAATTCCTTTTTTGTGTAAATCCGAACATGTCCCCCAACCGCTTTTGGGGCATGATATTCATCAGAAAGCATCCAACAAAGCTTTTCTGGAAAATAAGATGGAACGGTGACAGCCAAGGTGCCGCCCGGCTTTAGCACTCGAAATAGTTCTTCAAGTGCCCGTTTGTCATCTAGCACATGTTCTAGAACTTCTGATGCCACTACTTTATCAAAGCTTTCAGTCATAAACGGTAGCTGGCAAACATCTCCAGCAACTGAAGATATAAATGTGGTTTCGTCTAGTTCGTTGTTCAGCTTCATTGCATATGCCGTAGAGACAACTTGGCTGAGTTCATCGGTTAGCAAATCACATGCTACAACAGATGCTCCCCTGACAGCTGCGCCATAGGCATGTCTACCGAATCCACAACCAATATCTAACACATAATCACCCACACAAAGTTCTAGTTTGTCAAAATCAATCGTAAGCATCTACCCCTCATTTTTTTGTTGTGCTTTTTGTTCAAGCAAAATACGATATTGATTTGTAGTGAGCTCTGCTGTCTTTTTCCAACTGAACCGTTCTTTAACTCTTTTTCTTGCGCGCATTCCTAGCTCTTTGGCAAATACTGGTTCATCTAAAAGCCTTGAAATAGCTACAACT
>JAHRAM010000151.1 GCA_020027305.1 Acidimicrobiia bacterium
ACGTTGCCAAACTCTACAGCCTTGAGTGAAATCTTTCGCTTAACAAATTTTTCTTCCAGCACTTGTTTGGCTGCTACCAATCTATCCTCAGTGGAAGAGTTGAGTTTAATCTCATCTTCGCCCAGCTGGATAGAAGTTTTTGTGTCTTTGAAATCATACCGCTGTGTGAACTCACGGCTGGCTTGGTCTACGGCGTTTTTAACTTCTTGGTTGTCTAGTTCAGAGACGATGTCAAAGCTGGGCATTTTATTGTTTCCTTTCTTCTTTTCTATCTTTATCTTAAAAGTATTTTCTTTGTGTGAGAAAGAATTTATGCTGCCGTTTTATCTTTGATATTTTAGAGGAGATTTTCATATATGAGTGAAAAGAGAGCACAAGACATATTGGTGGGCCGGGGAGGATTTGAACCTCCGAAGGCAATGCCGGCAGATTTACAGTCTGCTCCCTTTGGCCGCTCGGGCACCGACCCACTCTTTTATCTTATAAAGATATACCATTATTGTAAGTGAAGTATTTAATTTTATTGGTAGGGTTGATGGGCGCTATGGTGGTTGCTTGGGCGGTTGGGCCGCTTAGAAATGAAGATGCGGCTGAACCACTGAACCCTCGTGAGTTGCTTAGCCAGCGATGTGAATATTTGAGTGCCGATTCTTTAAACACAATTTTTGACAAACGCCCAGCAGGGTCTGAATTTTTTGAAGCGGTTGAAAAGGTGGATTGGGAATTTAATAATGCAGGCGTGTGGCAACAAAATTCACGTAGTTGTAATTGGCAGTCGTCAAATATTTCTGGGTTAGAGATTGTAATCGTGGCAAGGGAATTTTTGCCGAGTGAAAAACTTGATGCACCTAACGAGTTTCCACCATTTGTGAAAAGGGCAGATGATTTTGGTTCGATTGACAGGCGATTTAAATGTTTCCGCCCTGCTGACAAGGCTGCGATATTGCACACATCTAATTATGGTGAGGGGGGCATAGCTATGACTTGGGGGCTGTTTACCATCCATGTTCATGTGATTGCTGAAAACGAAACTGACTTGGCGAACATCAAGCGGCGAATTGATACCGAGTTAGAGGCAGAGTGGGTGCTTGCCCGCCATATTTTAGAGAGGTTTGAATCTTATCGGGAGCTCAATCCAACTCAAGTGCTAGATAGCGGCGAAAGGGATGAGTGCATTTAAGAAGATAGGATTTTTTGAAAGACCGCACAATCTAGCCACTTGCCGAATTTCCTTGCCACTTCTTTTTCTATTCCCACCAACTCAAAGCCCAGCCTTTTGTGAAGCTCAAATGAGGCCTCGTTTGGCCCAGCAATTCTTGCGATTAAACAATGGAATCCGTTTTTGGAAGCTCTTTCAATGAGTGCTTTCATTAGGTCATTTCCTACACCTTTGCCACGGTAGTCGGCTCTTACAAAAACTGAGCTTTCGGCTGTGGTTTTGTAACCAGGTCGTGAGCGATAGGGCGATAGGCTGGCATAGCCCACTATAGTTTTGCTCTCACTTCCTTCATTTTCTTTCACCAGCACTGAATAAACCCCTGAGTGTTTTTTTATCCATTCTTTTTGTTCTGTTTGGGTTCTGGCACGTAGCTCAAAAACGGTGGTTTCATTTTCTGCTTCATAGTTGAAAATCTCAAGAATGGCAGAGCTATCTTTTATTTCGGCGTCTCTAATGTTTAAATCCATTTCTAATATCTAGTTCTATTTTAAATGTTTGTTTAGAGTTTGTGGGTTTGTCTAAATGTGTGTTAATCGGCAAAGTGTTTCTATCTTAAATGTTTGTTTAGAGTTTGTGGGTTGAGGAATTGATAATGCCTTTAATCAAATAATGTTTTCAATTTAAAATTTGATATGCCTCATTGTGACTGGCTCAAAATATTTTACCCTTATGCCAGTAAGGCATTATAAAATAAAGAAAGCAAATAAAATGCTCCCTTAGCTCAGTCGGTAGAGCGTTTCCATGGTAAGGAAAAGGTCGAGAGTTCAATTCTCTCAGGGAGCTCAAAGAAAAAAGCGATAAAAGACAAAAAGGTTGTGAAAGGCATAAAATACAAAAGATAAATAAATAAGATAGGGCGGCGTAGCTCAGTTGGTAAGAGCGCTCGACTCATAACCGAGAGGTCGCCAGTTCAAATCTGGCCGTCGCCACCATCCTCTTGTTTTCCCATCTTCTTGTTTTTGCTGCCTGTGTTTTTGGCGCTTTTTAATATCCTTTAGTGTTTCTATTACATGTTTGCGTTTTTGATGCTTTGTGTCGGCCCTCTAGGTTATTTGCCTAATAATGATGCAATTACATGTTTGCGTTTTTGATGTCTCAGATTGGGGGATTTTAGCTTTGCTCTTTATTTTTTAAATTTTGAATGGGGCTAGGAATTTTTAGTTGAAGCCCAAGTGTGGCAGGGCAGGAGGGAATCGAACCCCCAACCCCCGGTTTTGGAGACCGGTGCTCTACCTAATTGAGCTACTGCCCTAAGCAAAATGCTTTATTTCTAAGTTTTTGTTTTCGCACCTTATATTTATGTATGTATTATATTTATGTATATATTTATACTTGTGTCAGTATATGGTGCTATCTTTTATAGGCTACTACTGAAATGAGCCTGAATGTTTAGAAAATTTTTCTAATCTGTAAAATCTAATCTATAAAAACGCGGTTAGCACTTTGTGATTAAATACTTGCGATTAATATTTCTTAATTAAATACCTGCATTAAAAATTTGCGACTAAAAATTTAACGGGC
>JAHRAM010000153.1 GCA_020027305.1 Acidimicrobiia bacterium
AAAGACACAAAAACCGCCCCATCCAATCGAGGGTCTTTCAGGTCAGCGGTATATGTGGCACCTGCAGTCAAAAATTCTGGGTCTTCTTTGCGAAGCACCCGTGTGCCACATATACCGCTGACCTGAAAGACCCTCGATTGGATGGGGCGGTTTTTGTGTCTTTTGTGCGTGCAACTATGGCAGCTGGCAAAATCACATCAGTAGATACCAGCGAGGCCGAACAACTTGATGGCGTGTTGGCAGTTTATACTGCCAAAGATTTTGAAGGCATGCCGTCAGCCCCTGTTCCAGTTCCAATGTTTCCTGCGCCGATGATGAGCCCTCCGTTGCTTGCAAAAGACGATGTGAAATTTATGGGAGAGCCTATAGTTGCGGTCGTAGCAGAAACTGCAGCCATTGCAGCCGATGGCGCAGAGATGGTTTTTGTAGATTATGACCCTCGTGATGCTGTGGTTGACATTAAGAAGTCAGCCGCTGATGAAAATATTATGTATAGCGATTATGAAACTGTGATTGACCCAGAGTCTGGTGAAACTGCCCCCATAGCTTCAAATGTGGCGATGGATTTTGCGCTGATGGGAATGGTAACTGGCACAGCAGAAGATATTTTCACAGATTGTGAAGCTGTGGCAGAAACCGAGTTGGTGAACCACAGGGTGGCACCCGCACCATTGGAAGGTCGTTCTGCGGCATGTTGCTGGGAAGGCGACAAGCTCATCTTTTGGAACTCAAATCAAAGCGCACACGGGGCAATGAATTCTCTAATGCAAGTTCATGGGTTGGAAGCTGGTTCGGTTCAAGTTATAACGCCTGATGTCGGCGGCGGATTTGGGCAAAAGATTAGCCCAACTCCAGAGGAGCTACTATTGCCTGAAATTTCTAAACGGCTCTCACGCCCAGCACGTTGGACAGAAACCAGAACAGAAAATATGCTGGCAGCAGGTCATGGAAGGGCTCAACAACAAAAGCTCAAGATTGGCGGAACTAAAGATGGAAAGATTCAGGCATATCAACTTGAAGTCATTGCTGATGCTGGGGCATATACAAACATGAATGCCTTTCTTCCATTTTTCACGCACCAGATGTCAAGCGGCACTTATGCAATTGAGAAAATCCAAACTGGGGCAAAAACTGTTGTGACTAACACTGCCCCCACCGTGGCATATCGTGGAGCAGGCCGACCAGAAGCAACCCTTGCCATTGAGCGGGCAATGGATTTGTTTGCCGCAGAAATCGGAATGGACCCAGCAGAAGTTAGACGTAAGAATTTAATCGGCAAAGATGCATTTCCATACACTACGGCGGTTGGCACTGAATATGATTCTGGTGATTATGAACGGTCGCTAGATGAGGTGCTAAAAGCATCTGACTATGAAAAGCTGAGAAAAGAACAAGCTGCGCGCCGTGAATCTGGCGATGTAAAACAGCTTGGCATTGGCTTGGCTTGCTATGTGGAAGTAACTGCTGGCCCAGCGCCAGGCGGAAACGAATTTGCCCGTGTGGAAATCACGCCCGAAGGAAAAGCCAATGTTTATTCTGGGGCGCTTTCTCACGGCCAGAGCCACGCAACCACTTTTGCGATGTTAGCTTCTGACCAGTTAGGAATGCCGATGGAAGATATTGAACTCATCCAAGGCGACACTGACAAAGTTCCACAGGGAACAGGAACATTTGGTTCTCGCTCACTTCAAATCGGAGGCTCAGCAATTCATGAGGCCTCTGGCAAGGTAGCCGAACAGGCAAAAGAGTTGGCAGCAACATTGCTTGAGGCAAACAAAGACGACATCGTGGTAGAAGAAGGCAACTTCTTTGTGGCTGGCACGCCAGCAGTTTCAAAGTCGTGGGCAGAGGTGGCAGCCAGCGCCAAAGAACCGCTAACTGAAGATTCCGATTTCAACGCTAACTGTAGCTACCCCTATGGAACACATTTGGCACTCGTAGAAGTCGATACAGAAACTGGGCAGGTTGAACTGCTCCGCCTGATTAGCTGTGATGATTCTGGTGTGTTGCTAAACCCGATGATTGTTGAAGGGCAACGTCATGGCGGAAACGCCCAAGGCATCGCACAGGCATTGCTTGAAGAAGTTCACTATGACGAAAGCGGAACTATGTCGACATCTAATTTTGCCGACTATGAAATTATTTCAGCGGCTGAGCTTCCCAGCTTTGAGTTGGAAACCACCGAAGTTCCTAGCCCCAACAATCCACTGGGAGCAAAAGGCATTGGTGAGTCGGGAGCTATTGGTTCTACGCCCGCCGTTCAAAATGCAGTTGTTGACGCGCTTAGCCATTTGGGAATCCGCCACATTGACATTCCTTGCACGCCAGAGCGAGTTTGGCAAGCCATTCAGGATGCAACTTCATAGATGGCGGCTGCTTGATGGATAGTAAGCCCATTGAGGCCGAAGGGCTTGTAAAAAGATATGGCAAGCTGATAGCTGTAGACGGTATTGACCTAGAGCTTAGAAGCGGGGAGGTGTTTGGGTTTTTAGGGCCAAACGGTGCTGGCAAAACAACCACGGTTAGAATGCTAACCACCTTGCTCAAGCCCACTGCTGGAACAGCAAAAGTGGCAGGCTATGACATCGTAAAAGAAGCCGACCAAGTTCGGCGGCGAATTGGCGTGGCACTTCAAGAGGCATCGCTTGACCCACTAATGAAAGCAACCGAGTTGATGAGGCTACAGGCAGTTCTTCATGGAATGTCTAAATCTGTAGCCATTGAGCGAACCAAAGAGCTTTTAGAAAGGGTGGGCCTAACTGAGGCAGCACATCGACAAGTTAGAACATTTTCTGGGGGAATGAAACGCCGATTAGATTTGGCGGTGTCGCTAGTTCATGAACCCGAAGTTTTGTTTTTGGATGAACCCACCACAGGGCTTGACCCCACCAGCCGCCTAAACCTTTGGGAAGAAGTTCGCTCTCTAAACCGTGACAAAGGCACAACAATATTTTTGACCACTCAATATTTAGAAGAAGCCGATGAGTTGGCAGAGAGAATTGCAATCATTGATGGCGGAAAGATTGTGCGAGAAGGCAACCCATCAAGTTTGAAGGCTCAAGTATCAGACCCCACGCTTAGGGTGGTAGTGGAAGAAGAGCTTCAGTTAAAAACTACAGAAATTCTAAAAGGCTTTGGAGAAATTCGCCCTAGTAAAGATGAAGTTATTGCTATTGGATTGGCAAACGGGGTAACAATGATGGCAGAGGTTGTTAGGTCGCTAGATGATGCTGGCATTTCTGTCAAACGTCTTGAGTTGGATGAGCCTAGTTTAGATGATGTCTTTGCTGACGCCACTGGGTATCGTTTGGAAGGTGCAGAAGAAATCGCAGACGCACAAGAGGCAGCTGAAAAAGAGGCTGGCGTATTCGATGATGAATCAGAGAAGTGACAGCCAGACAGACTTTAGCCCAAGCAGAAGAACTTTCTAGACGTTCTATAATAGCGCTTTTTCGCCAGCCCCAGAGTTGGATACCAGGGTTTTTCTTTCCAATCTTGTTGGCGCTGGTTTACACCTCACAATTTTCAGGCGCTACTAATTTGCCAGGTTTTGAACTAACCGACTCGTTTTTGAATTTCTTGCTTCCAGCATCGCTACTTCAGGGAATATCTTTTGGTGCAACTATTGGGGCAAGCGACCTAGCGGTCGATATTGAGCAAGGGTTTTTTGACCGCCTGCTAGTGTCGCCAGCAAATCGGCTGGTTATTTTATTGGGGCGAATGGCAGGCACAATGACTTGGGCGACCATTCAATGTTGTTCGCTCACGCTTATATTTATTGCTCTGGGCGTTCGTATTCATGGAGGCTCACTTGCTTTTTTCACAATCTTGCTTGTCGGGGTGTTGCTCAGCTTATTTTTGGGAAGTTTTGCAATGGGGTTGGCGTTAGCGACTGGTTCAGAAGAAGTCGTACAGTCGCTCTTTCCGCTCATCTTTGCTTTCTTGTTTTTGAGCTCGGCATTTTTTCCGACTGAAGCAATGACTGGTTGGTATCGCCAGCTTGCAGAACTTAACCCTATAACTTATATCATCGACCCGCTCAGGCGGATGGTGCTTAGTGATTTCAATTGGGGCGATGCTGGGCAAGCCATTTCAGTGGTGCTTTTGTTGGCGACCCTTGGTATAGCTTTTTCACTTTATCGGCTCCGCAAAAAATTGGCAAAGACATAAGAATGAAATGATACTAACTATTGCTCATAACGTTATATTTCCGATTAGTGTTATCGTCAAGCGGGGTTGGATTCGCATGGTGCGCCGATATGCAAATATGTTTCCGCTTGTGGTCATGCCTTTGTTTTTTCTGATTGCGTTTGCTGGGTCGTTCAGTGGGCTAGGAAGATTGGAAGGATTTGGAACTGACAACGTGATTGACTGGATGCTGCCATGGGCTGCCCTTCAAGGCTGTGCCTTTGCTGGGATTGGAACTGGCGCTTTCACAGCAGAAGACTTAGAAGGCGGGTTCTATGACCGATTGTTTTTGGCGCCTATTACAAGGCCAGTTCTTTTGGCTGGCTTGCTGGCATTTGCTGGAGCTAGGTCGTTGATTCCGCTCACTTTAGTTTCAATTGTGGCAAAGTTTTTGGGGGCGAGCTATCCGACTGGGGTTGCTGGCGTTGGAATGCTTTATATCGCTGGGGTTTCAATCGCCTTTATTATGGCACTTTTGAGTTTGGCGTTGGTTTATCATTTCAAAGTTCAGCGCATATTGGCGCTTGGGCAAATCGTGATTTTTGTAGCGCTCTTTTTATCAATCGGGCAAGCTCCTATTCGCTTTATGCAAGGGTGGCTCCCATATGTAGCAAGGGTCAACCCTTTCACTAATATAATTCGATTCGCTCGGCAAGGGCTTATCGGCGACATCACATGGGCAGATACTTGGCCAGGGCTACTCGCTATTTCTGGGCTGGTGTTGAGCTTTGGGTTTTTTGCCTTACGAAACTTGTTCCGCTATAACAGGTGAACCCAATTTTTTGGTAGTCGTGAAACCTGCTCTCTATTGAGTTGCCTGAATAGTTGTTTCAGTTTTTCTCTCACGACAAATTTAGAATTCTCACACCATCTTTATTTGTTCCATTTTTACTTGCTGTGTTTTCACCTTCTTCATCTACTTGGTATTCGTAATGTTCTTTTAGGGCAACTTTATTTATTGTGAGACGTTCATGTCTTGTAATAATTTTGGCCGCACTTGATAGTTGGATTAACTCACTAACCAATTCTATTGCCTCCATATCTAGCGAATTAAAAGGTTCATCTAGAAGCAAAATTTGTGGTTCTATTATTAAGGCTCTTGCCACAGACACTTTTTGTGCTTGCCCCCTTGATAATTCTTTAGGAGATTTTTTAAGCATTGACCCAAGCCCAAGTTGTGTAAGAATTTCACTAGCCTTTTCCATTGCCATTTTGCTCTTTTCTTTTTTGGTGATTTTTTGTTTATCTGCTTTTTGAACAATCCCAAATGCCACATTTTTTTGAAGGTTCATAAATGAAAACAAGTTTGGCTCAGAAAATACTATTCCCATATCTCTGAATTCTGGCCCAATAAACACTTTGTCGTTTTTGCTATCAAGCAGCTCGACAGTGTCATTTAATTTATTGTCATTTAATTTGTTTGAAAAATAAAGTACTCCTTCACGAAGTGGAAGCAGCCCTATAAGAGTTTTGAGAAGGGTGGTTTTCCCAGAGCCATTTCTGCCTTTTATAATTAGGGTTTCGCCCCTTGTTCTTCTTTCGCCATTTTCTTTTTGTTCTACCCCATTTTTTGAGGGGTCATTACCTGCTGGCGTATTTAGTATTTTGAGCTCAAAAGCAACCTTTTTTTGAAAGTCGGAAATTTTGATAGTTCCATCCAAGCAAAGAAAGGTAGGAGTTTCGTTGCTAGAGCTATCATTAAAACCAGAACAATCGCTTTTCATTTTTCATTTTTTATCACCGTAAGTTTCTTATTATTTTATTTTGCTGAGGTTGGGTATGTCGGATAATTAATTTGATATGCTTTTTATTTGCTATCGTTTTGTGGAATTAACAAGTGCAGGCACCCATCGGTTGTGAAGAAGCACCAAAATAATGGCAGCAAGCAGAAGCAAAATCAAGCTAACAGCAAGGGCTTCATTTGACTTTCCCGACTCTAGAGATTCAAATATAGCTAGTGGAAGGGTTTGTGTTCTGCCTGACAGGTTTCCAGCAAATGTTATTGTGGCGCCAAACTCTCCAAGCGATCTGGCAAAGCTCAGCAACAACCCAGAAAGCACGCCTGGCAAGATTTGTGGAAATATTATTCTAAAAAATAACCCACTTCCACGGGCGCCAAAAGCTCGTGCGGTTTCTTCAAGTTCTGGTTTGGTTCCTTGTAGGACAGTCTCAGTGCTAAGCACAAAAAATGGAAGTGCAACAAACACTGAAGCAAGCACTGCTGAAGCTGTCGTGAAGGGAAGGCTAATGTCAAACCATTTATAAAGCCACTGCCCGATGAGGCCGTTTCTGCCGAAAGCAAATAGCAGGGCGATGCCGCCAACCACGGGGGGCAAAACAAGGGGCAGAAGCACTAGCCCTCTTATGATTATTTGTAGCCACCTAAAATTGTTTGACTTTTCAGCTCGGTTCATCAGCACAGCTAATGGCATTCCTAGGATGCCAGCAATTATTGCAGCTAGCACGCTCACGATGAGTGAAAGTTGAAGGGCATCTAGTGAGGTGTCGTTTGTTACGAAGTTGAATAATTTGCTCCACGGGATGTTCCACAGTAGCCCCAAAAATGTAAGGGCGATAAATAGAACTGCTAGCCCAGCAGGGATTAAAAATATCAGCTGTAAGGGCTGTCTGGTTTCAAGGCGATTTTTTCGCTGAAAAGGTTTTGAGAATCTAGGCATTATTTTGAGTTATTGGTTTTGTGGAACTTTAAATCCGTGATCTTTTAGAATTTGCTTGGCCTTTTCATTTGTCGTTATAAAATCTATGAACGATCTTGTTAAGAGGTGCTCGTTTTGAAGAGAGGTCAAGAAATAATTGTTTTCACGAATCGCTTGTGGAATATTGTCTATAGTTATGCCAATTAAATTATTAGCAGCTAACACATCAACTTTATAAATGAGTGCAACATCTAGTTCGCCTGCTAAAAGTTTTTGAAGCACTGATCTTGCGCTGGATTCATAAGTGCTTGCTTTTATCGGCTCATTTATTTCACCTTTGTCAATAAGATATGCATTTATTTTGTTCGCCAAATCTCCACACGGCACATTTTCCTGACACTGTCCTATTTTAAGCTCACGATTTGCTAAATCACGAAAGCTGGTGATGTTTTTTGGGTTTCCTTCAGGCACTGCCATCACCAACTCAGACATTGCAAACTTAACTTTCTCATATCCCTGCTTTTTGTATTTTGGGTCTAACTCATCAAGCACTTTCTCATTTGCTGTGGCAAGCAGGCTGGCGGGCGCTCCATCATTGATTTGGCGAACTAAGCTGGAGCTTCCTCCAAATTGAAGTTTTATGTCAATTTCTTGGTCGGTGTTTTTCTCATAGGCAGCGCCCAAATCTTCAAAAACATTAATTAGCGAGGATGCCGAAAATATCCATAGGGTGTTTTTGTTGTGCGAACAAGAGCTCAACGAAGTAGCCAACAGCCCTGTTAGCGCCGTTATCATAATGGCAAACGATGTGAACTTGGTTAATGTGGGCTTAGCAGTTTTCAATTCTCTAGGGTTTTGTGGGTTTATTGAGTTTTTATTTGTTTGTTGCTTCGAAGATTGAGTTTGGAGGCTCATACAACCCCTAATTCAATTTATACTTTATTTATAATTAGGCTTGTAGCCTTAGTTATAGTATTTTTATGCTTGGATTTTTTCCAATTTTCGCACAAACCGCAACAACATTAACTTCTGCTGTTGAGACTACTACAACAATTCCGTCTGCGGCTTCCACGAATACTTCCACCACCACTTCTACTGTTACCGATGCAGTTGAATCTGGGCTGACCAAAGCCTGTGGAGACACTCCTGGAATTGCCTGTGACTGGGTTTATAGTATTACTGAAAGTGAAACCTTGGCAAAAGGTGCTGATTGGTTAAGTGGGGCGCCGTTTAGAATCTTGCTTATCTTAGTTGGAGCATGGATTGCTGGAATGATTTTAAGGCGGGCAATCCAACATTTTGCTGCGCGATTGGTAGAAGATTCTGCTGAGCGAGAACGTAAAGGCGTAAGAAGCAGAAGCCTAAAACGATATAGGCAAATCGTTTCACTTCAAAGCAAGCGAACAACTGCGCGAACCAGAACTATAGGCTCAGTGCTTTCTTCTGTAAGTTTTGCAACAGTGTGGGCAGTTGCAGGTCTTATGATTTTGGGTGAGCTAAATGTCAATATCGGGCCATTGTTAGCGGGGGCTGGAGTTGCTGGTTTTGCCATCGGCTTTGGCGCCCAAGCAATTGTTAAAGATTTTTTGTCGGGTGTGTTTATGTTGGTTGAAGACCAGTTCGGGGTAGGCGATATTATTGATGCTGGTTTCACCACTG
>JAHRAM010000188.1 GCA_020027305.1 Acidimicrobiia bacterium
ACGTTCGGATTCCAACGCCGTCTAGACTTCCGATGCGAATGCGAAACCTTGTTTCCAAAGGCGGGTTTTCTTCCTGTTACTTGACAAATGCGTGACATCTTCTCAGTTATATTTTTGCTCTACTTATAATCTTACTGAAAAATTATAGCCGACAATTTAAAACTAGCAACTTAAAAGGCTAATTTAATATATATGAAACTAGGAATCAACTGGGGCTACTGGGGAGCTGGCCCTCCCATGCCACCGCAAGAAATGGCCAAGCTAACAAAAGAAGCAGAAACTCTTGGCTACGACACCGTCTGGACAGCAGAGGCATGGGGGTCAGATGTCTTTTCCCCGCTGGCATACATCGCTGCCCACACCGAAAAAATCAACCTCGGCACTGCCATCTGCCAAATGGCTGCCCGCACTCCCACCGCTGTCGCCATGCACGCTGTCACGCTAGACCACCTGTCAAACGGGCGAATGATTTTGGGGCTGGGCGTGTCTGGGCCACAAGTTGTAGAAGGCTGGTATGGGCAACCCTCAAACCGCCCCCTTGCCCGAACCAGAGAATATATCGCCATCTTGCGAAACGCCTTCGAGCGAAAGGAGCATCTGAGCTATGAGGGCGAGTATTACAGCCACCCCTACACAGGCGAAGGCTCGGTCGGCCTTGGCAAACCACTCAAAATAATGACCCATCCGCTCAGAGCCGACCTGCCGATTTATATCGGGGCAGAAGGGCCAAAAAACATCGCCCAAACTGTAGAAATCGCAGATGGCTGGCTTCCACTTTATTATTCCCCCCACCGCCCAGAAGTCTATGCCGACTCACTCAAGGGAATGAAGCCAGGCTTTGAAATCCCCGTCACCACCACAGTTGTGATTTCTGACGACATCCCCGCCTCGCTCATGCCAACACGGGCAACCTTGGGTTTCTACATCGGCGGAATGGGTGCCAAAGGACAGAACTACCACACCAAACTAATGAGTCGAATGGGCTATGAAAAAGAAGCCCTTGAAATCCAAAACCTGTTTTTAGAGGGCAAACGCGATGAAGCCATTGCTCTTGTGCCAGAAAGTTTTGCTGATGAGATTTCTTTGGTCGGCCCACCCGAACGAATTAAAGAGCGCCTTGAAGCATGGAAAGAAAGCCCCGTAACAATGATTACGGTTGCCCCTAGAAATGCTGACGACATGCGTCAATACGCCGAAATATTTTTGGGCTAAAGGAAATTAAAACATCTGCGCCCACGGCAGGAATCGAACCTGCGACCTTGGACTTAGGAGGTCCCTGCTCTATCCAACTGAGCTACGTGGGCATATTGTAAAATTCTAGCGAGAAGCAACAAACCTGTGCCGAATAAATGTCGCCAGCAACCTATTTTATATTTCTAAACTTTTATATGAGCCTTAAATTTTAATAAAAGCACTACAAGCCACAAGAAACCACTACAAACCACAAGAACTAAGAGCGACCTATTACCCCAAACACTATGAACCTTAAACTTTATGACACCCTTGTTGGCAAAGTCGTAGATTTCCAACCTGCCAAGGCGGGCGAAGTTTCAATCTATGCTTGTGGCCCGACTGTTTATGACGTTCCCCACCTTGGGCATGCCCGAACAGCAATTACTTATGATGTTATTTCTCGCTATCTAGAGTGGGCGGGAAATAAAGTTTGTCTCGTGTCAAACATCACAGACATTGACGACAAAATCATTGCCCGCGCCGCTGAAGAAAAAACCACCGAGCTAGAGCTGGCTGAGCGATACCTAAAAATCTACAACGAGCAGATGGCTGCGCTCAAGATTCGCCCTCCCGACCGCCAGCCTAGGGCAACTGAATATGTGACAGACCCAAAAGGCGGAGCTGCAAAAAATAAACGGCAGGGAATGATTAGCATAATCACCGAGCTCGTTGATGGCGGGGCTGCCTACATCATTGAAGGGCTGGGAGTTTATTTTGATGTCACCAAATATAGCGACTATGGCAGGCTGGTTCATCGCACGCCTAAAGATTTAGAAGAGTCAGGGCAAGGTCGCATTGAGCCAGTTGAGGGAAAGAAAAACCCACTAGATTTTGCGCTGTGGAAGGCTGCCAAAAAAGGTGAGCCTGAATGGGAAGCCCCTTGGATGCCTGGTCGGCCAGGCTGGCACATTGAATGTGTGGCAATGTCGCTTGGCGAGCTGGGAGATGGATTTGACATCCACGGCGGAGGCAGCGACCTCATCTTTCCCCATCACGAAAATGAGCGAGCCGAAGCCTGTAGCTTAGGCAAACAGTTTGCTCGCCACTGGGTTCATTCGGGAATGGTAAACATCAACGGTGAAAAAATGGCAAAGTCGCAAAACAACTTTGTAAACATCAACCAAATGTTAGAAACTATCAGCCCTGAGGCTTTTCGGCTGGCTCTACTCCAAACCCACTATCGCTCTATTTTAGAAATTGATGACGACACATTGGCAGCAGCCACAGCGGGGATTTCCAGAATAAAAGAAATGACTCGCCTTGTGCGAAATTCCGCAGCCCACCAAAACCTAGACGAAATTAAATTCACGCAAGACGCTACTCCTCTAGAAGAATACATAAAACCTTTTCGCGAAGCAATGGAAAATGATTTTTCAACCCCAGCTGCTGTAGCGCTGATATTTGATCTGGTAAGAGATGCTAACAAGGCGGGAGGAAGCGATGAACAAAGGTTGCTAAATTTTATGGTAACGCTATCTGAGATGTTGACGGCTCTGGGCATAGTTACAGAATCGCCAGCTGCCAAATTTTCTGCAACAAGCCTATTTGAAATATCTAATGCTCTAAATTTGAGCTTGGGAGGAGCCAGCCACAGCAAATTTTCAGATGAAATAAAAGAGTTGATTAAAAAGCGCGAGGATGCCCGCGCCGAAAGCGACTATGAAACTTCTGACCAGCTACGAGATGAGCTTTTGTCGCTGGGAGTTCAAATCCAAGACCACCCCGATGCTCCAACTGAATATATTTAGCACACCTACAAGCTATTTGAAATGCGATTGAGGTGGAATGCTGAATTCCCCCAAGAGTTTGCTGCAACCCACGCCTGCTTCATCCAAAAGTTCAAATCGTTTTCAATCGTGTAGGCAATAGCACCATGACATTGGAGCGCTTGCTTAGCGGCCAAATTGGCAGCATCACTGGCAAGTGCTTTTGCAGACGACACCGCTTTATCAACTTCTCCCGCAACTTCGCCCGCATTTAGGTCATCACGACATGCCAAATGCCACGCTGCTGCATAAACATTAGGGCGGGCATGCTCTATAGAAATCGCCACATTTGCCAAATGGTGTTTGACCGCCTGCTGTGTTCCAACTGACGTTCCAAATTGCTTCCGCTCTTTCACATATTCAACAGTTGTGTCTAAAAGTTTCTGCGCCGTTCCCAAACATATAGCAGCTGCCCCAACTGCTCCCCTATTAAATGCCAGTGCTGGGTCGCCCCCAACGGCAGTCTCTTTACTAGGGTCATATTCAACCTTCGTAGGATTTCTTGGCTCATCAATTGATTTTTGGGTGTGGAGCGTGACGGCATCTTTTTCAAGCAAGTGAAAGTGGTCAGGGCGGTGCGCCAGCAGAAAAAAGTCTGCTCGGTTTCCATAGGCAACATATTCACTGTTGATATTTGTAGGCGATAAGATTATCTCTTCTGAAATCGCCTTTTCAAAAATCTCTGGCAACTCAGCTATTTGATTTTTGATAATTTTGTCGCCTGACTTTTTGGTGGAATTTGAGTTGCCCAAACTAGGGGAAAGAATTGACGCCAGAATTGACACTGCCACAGTGTGTTCTAAAAACGGTTCAGGCAAAGCTGCTCTGCCAGCTTCTTCCATAAGCAGTGCCATCTCAACTTCTGACAAGCCCAATCCCCCATCGGCTTCACTGGCAAAAATTGAAAGCGCTCCCATCTCTGAAATTTCGTGCCAAAGATTTTCAATGGGGGCGCCTTCTTCCCAAGACTTTCTAACGTCATCGGAGCTACATTTTGCTTCTAACAAAGAGCGGAAGGTATCGGCAAAAAGTTTTTGGTCGGAGGTTATTTCAAACTGCATTATTTTCTAGGAAGTCCTAACACGCGTTCAGCAATAATATTTCTCTGGATTTCATTTGTGCCAGCATATATCGGCCCAGCCAGCGCAAAAAGATAATCATCTAACCAACTGCTATTGTTATAGGCATCTGGTGAGCCCTCCATCAGCTCAGCTCTGTCGCCCAACATTTCTAATGCCAGGGCGCACAACTCAAGGTCTAGCTCGCTCCAAAAAACTTTCATCATGCTGGCTGTTGAACCAAGTTCACCGCCTGAAGCAAGTTTTGCAGCTGCTGAAAAACATACCCACCTATAAGCTCGACTCTTTGCCCAGATGTTTGCCACCTGTTTTGAATATTGCCCGCTAGCGCTCAACTCTTTTTCAAGCTCAGCCAACTTGTCGGCAGCAGCCATAAACCTTCCTGGCGCACGCAAATTCAGCCCCCTTTCTGAGCTGGTGGTTGCCATGGCAACAGCCCATCCCTGCCCTGCTTCTCCCAGAAGATTTGACTTATGAACTTTTGCATCGGTAAAAAAGATTTCACTAAAAGCAGGGCGCCCGTCAAGGCGACCAAAAACTCGCCGTTCCATCCCTTCTGTATCTGCTGGAACTAGCAGATAGCTCAAGCCGTGATGCCTTTCAGACTCAGGATCAGTTCGCACTATACAAAACAGCCAATCGGCAAATGCCCCTCTTGAACACCAAGTTTTTTGCCCATTTAAGATAAACCAATCCCCATCTGCGATTGCTTTGGTAGAAAGACTTGCTAGGTCGCTTCCTGCGTTTGGCTCTGACCAGGCTTGAGCCCAAATTTCTTCGCCCGATGCCATCTTTGGCAAAATGCGCTGTTGTTGCTCGTCAGTGCCAAATTGAAATATGGTTGGGGCAAGCAAGCTAATGCCGTTTGTGTTAACTCTGCCTGGGGCATTAGAAGCCCAATACTCCTCTTCAAAGATTAGCCACTCCGTTATTGAGCAATCCCTTCCACCAAATTCTTTTGGCCAGTTGGGAACCGACCAGCCATCTGCAAACAATTTCTTTTCCCACTCTCTATGAAGCTCAAATCCTTCAGCGGTATCAAGTGATGGCAATGGCTCAGCTGGAATATTTTTGCCAAGCCACTCGCGAACTTCTTCACGAAACTTATTTTCTTCGGCGGTGAACTTTAAATTCATAATCAAATTACTTTAACACCAATTTAATGTTAAGGCTTTCCTGCTCCTGCAACCTCTACTTCTGTTTGATAGATTGCCCCTGAAGGTTTTTTCATTATATGCTCACTACGATAATCACTTGACACACAAACCATAAGCTGCTTTCTCTCTTTGCCTGCCAAACAACATGCAAATGGAACGACATCTAAAAACTCATAGCTATCTGTGATTTCGCCACCCCTTAGCACTCGAATAACCCGCCTTCCGCCAATGTCTGTCATCCAAACAGCCCCTTGCCCATCAAGACATATTCCATCAGGAATGGTGATTAACGTTTTGCCACCAACTGACTCGGGCTGAGCAAATATTTGGCGGTTGCTGAGCTTGCCAGTTTCGGGATCTACATCATAGGAAGTCAGCCTAGAGCCTGAAGTCTCAGCCACAATCAAGGTTTTTTCATCTGGCGTTAAGATAATTCCATTTGGCGCACGAAGCCCATCTGCTGCCACTTCAACCTCACCAGTCGGCGACACAAGAAATATTTCAGCATCACGAGCATCAAACAAATCTTCACTTTGAATGTTAAACCCCATACAGCCCACATAGGCGTTGCCCGAATTAGAAACTGCCATATCGTTTAAGTCGCCATAAGATAAGTCGGCTAAGTCGGCATGAATGGATAACTCTTTTCCATCGAACCGATAAACCTTGCGGGTTTCCATCGCCACTATTAAAAGGTCGCCGTTGGGAAGCCAGCCCAAACCTGATGGGCGGTCATCTTTGAGTTCCAGCACAACTTCGGGCTGACTTTGAAAACCCGCCCCATCACTTTTCAGGCAAAAAACTTTTTGGTCGTGTAAATCGCTAAACCATAGCTCGGCTTCCCCATCATTGCCAAGACAATGGCGAGGGTCTTCTGGAAAGCGCAAGCCTTCTACAATCAGCTTCACAATTGAATTTTACCCTACTTGCCCGCTGCTGAAAGATTTGAGAGTAACTCCCTAAATGGCGCTGGCATTGCAAGCTCAAACTCTAGAGAGTCACCACTTATTGGATGACGAAATTTCAGACGTCTAGCATATAGCGCTAAAAATGTATCGCTTGTGCTTTGAGGTGAAGCCTTTGTAGGTTTCGAGGAATCTTTAATTTGGGAATTTTTAATTTGCTGAGGCTTATCTTTTGATTTTTTTTGCGGGACATATATTGAATCACCCCACACAGCATGCCCAATGCTTGCTAAGTGAACCCTTATCTGGTGGGTTCTGCCAGTTTCTAAGTGACAATAAATCAATGAAGCCTTATCAATGTCATTGTCTAGCTCTTGGATGAGTTCGTAGTGAGTTCTTGCAGGCTTTCCATCTGATTGAACCGACATTTTCAAGCGATTTTTATTTGATCGAGCTAACGGCGCATCTATAACACCATTTGAATTTAAAAGCACGCCATGACAAATTACGCCATATTCTCTCACAACCTCTCGCTCAGCAATGGCCTGTTTGAAATTTTCATAAGCATCTTGACTTCGTGCCACAAGCATCAGCCCGCTGGTATCTTTATCTAAACGATGCACAATCCCTGGCCGAAAATCTGACTCTCCAACTGAAGCAATTTCTGGGTATCTTGTAAGCAACCCGTTCACAAGGGTTTTGTCTGGGTTGCCTGCCCCAGGATGAACCACTAACCCCACTGGTTTGTTCACCACCAAAAAATTGGTATCTTCGTGAACAACCTCAAACACAATTTCAGGGTCTGGCTCTGGCGGTTGCTCTGTGAAACTTTCCCCAGAAAACTCTAGCTCAATCAAATCATTTTCTTCCAGCTTTACTGAAGCCGAGTTAACAAGTTTTTTATTCATTTTTACGCATCCCTCTTCAACCAGTTGGCGAGCTTGTTTCCGCCCACAATCAATCAGCATTGAAATTGCTCTATCTAAGCGAATTCCCCCCAAGCTCTTGGGTGCTACGAACTCATATTTTTTAAGCCCCTCTCTTTCAATCGGCATTTTCAATATTGTCTTCGCCCACATTATAAATATCGTCTTCAGCAACCGCCGCCTGTTCTTTGAAGGCAGCTTGAATTCCAAAAAAGACTGCGAACAAAAATCCAATTGTTATAAAGACATCGGCAATGTTGAATACTGGCCAACGTCCAATATCTATGAAATCTACCACCGCCCCTTCACCAAACCCACGTTGTCTAGGGTCAGGATTTTGCCGAAACAATCTATCAACGGCGTTTCCCACCGCTCCACCAATAATAAGTGAGAGCGCAAATAAATATTTTTTGTCTTGTATGCGCGTTTGGGGTTTAAGAAGCACTAAGTAGATAAAAATAATAGTGACTACAAGTGCTACGACAACAAAAAATATGCCTGAGTTTGGGCCAAAACCCAAAATGGCACCGCTGTTGAAGAGAAGCTGAAAATCTAGAACCCAGAATATATGGAACATCCCGTTTGGGCGAGTTTTTAAAACCTCATAAGCCCACAATTTGGTGACTTGATCTAAAACAACAGCAAAGCATGGAATAACAAGTAGCCACAAACGGGCCGAATGAAAATTGCTTCGTTGAAACCATCTGCTGGGATTTAGCATGTCTTAAATCTTAAATCCTGAAATATTACTGGTAAAAAAGCAATGTTTATGCAATACCTACTAATTCTATATTGCCTTAGTTTTGCTTATCCTCTACGGCGTAATCCACCTGCTTTTGATTCAACAGTTTGGGATGCCCATGGGATTGCTTCTAATCGCTTTTTAGGAATAGCCTTTCCCGAAACAATACATATTCCGTAT
This sequence comes from Acidimicrobiia bacterium, assembly GCA_020027305.1. Lineage (GTDB taxonomy): Bacteria > Actinomycetota > Acidimicrobiia > Acidimicrobiales > Hopanoidiivorantaceae > JAHRAM01. The sequence continues at coordinate 7,989 of JAHRAM010000188.1, forward strand.
GTGCCATCGTGAATTCGTGCAATGGCTGCTTCAATTTCTTCAACCACTTCACGAGCCTGTGCGCTCATCACACGATCCATCTCAAGATATTGACTGGTCGTGTCGCCCTCCCCTGATTCTTCAGCACTCTGAATATCAGCAGTGCCTCGTTCGGCTTGTAGCTCTTGTGCCTCTTCTTCTAATAGCTCAGCAGATGTAAGATATTTTTCTCGCTCCAACTCAAGTTTTTCAAGCTGAGTTTTTAGGAATGCTTTATTGAATTTGGCAACTGGCTTAGGGGGCTTTGGTGGTGGAGTTGGCGCTTTTTTGGCAGTGGATGGTGCGTCTTTTGCTGGTGTAGTTTTTGGCGTTGTCTTTTTCGCATTTGTTTTTGTGTCAGCTCCTTTTGATGTAGCCGTTGATTTTTTCAGGGCAGATTGCTTTGTGCTTGCCGCCTTCTTAGCGACAGATGTTTTAGTAGCACCTTTTTTTGCACTACTTTTTTTTGCACTACTTTTTTTAGCAGTGTCTTTTTTAGCAGTGCCTTTTTTCGAAAGGCTTTTTTGAGGAGCCGTCTTTTTTGCAGGTTGTTTTTTGGTTGCCATTTTGTATCGTTTTTTATATTCTTTTTATTCTAAGGACTTATTTTAAAAAAACAATAATTTCTTATCGTAAATAGAGAAACAATTTAGCAAAGACTGAACTAAATAGAAAGTAATTTTTATAAAAAATAGGGAAGATAAATATTGCCTTACTTTCTTCGCCACACCTAAAGCAAGAAAAATGATTAGCCCTGAGATTGATAGCCTCCAATATCGCTTAATATTTGGCAAATAGGAATCGCAATTATCGATAGGTGATTATTACAGAACAAATATAACTAATGGAACAAATCGCGAAATTGGGTGACAAGCAACTAACTATCAGTTATTTGTTTTTAGACAGTGCTAATTATTTTTAGAAACTGCTAATTGTTTTTAGGCAGTGCTAATTATTTTTAGAGGCTACTAATTGTTTTTAGACACTAAAAGAGGGTCAAAAAATTCTGTGGGCTGTGAATCTACTGGTGTAGATGCTTCACCTGGCCAAGCAGTATCTTTTGTTTCTAAATCTTGAGTTTCATTTTCTAGAGCAATGTTTACATCGTCGGAATTATTAGAAGAAAATTTTGCTGTTTGGCGACCAGCATTTTTTCCAATTGAAGACGGCAAACGTTTTTCGCCAAAAACAGTGTTTGCAGGCACAGTTTCGCGTGTGTTTATTTCTTGCTTGTCCATTTCGCCTTTGTCTATTCTGCCTTTGTCCAACTCGTGCCCTGCTGGAATATTTCTCGAACCAGATTGTGTTCCACCTTCAACATTTGAGTTAGGGACAGCAGAAACATTACTTGTAATATTTTCCACCATATTTTGGTATCTATTTTCCGAGTTAGAATTTTCCAAGTTAGGAACTGGCACACTGTTTTGTAAATTGCCATTTTGTGAATTGCCATTTTGAATTCGGGCATCCGCCATGATTTGGGTATTTGCCACAAGCCCTTCCAACTCTTTTGAAACTTGAGAAATCACCTTCATCTTAAACTTTGCCTGTTCAACCATTTCACTTACTTCTGCCTGTAGCTCACCTTGCATGGCACGCACATCAGACAGCTTGGCAGCCAAAGAATCGCGTTCATTATCATACGCCATTTTTTGGGCTTCCAACTCAGTTCGCCGAGATTCGTGATAAGCATCAATACGTTCTTTTGCAATAGTTTCTGCCTCATTCACCATCTTGTCTGCTGCCTGCTGGGCGGCTGCTAGAACCTTCTTGACAGCACCCTCTGGATCATAGAGTGTCGGCTGAAATTCCTTTTGCTTCACAGATTCCAATTCGTGACGTAGTCGCCTAACCTCTGTTTCAAGGTTTCGGATATGATTATCCACTTGGTCGGGGTCATATCCGCCACGTTTCATTTGAGCAAATTCTATTCTTTTCATATTTCCACTCCTACAGCCTTGAAATTACAATATTTAAAGGGTAAAAATGCGGATTTGAATGGAGCATTTAGTTATTTTAATTATTTGGGGCAGCTCGCTGGATATTTTCTAGATACAACTGAATGCTGTTGTTAGATGCGTGCGACCCTGCTGGCTCTAAAATAAAAACCTGTTTAGATGCCTTTGTCATTCGCCCATCTAACCCATAAACTAGCCCGCTAGCAAAATCCATCAGTCGCCTTGCATATTTGCGATCGGTAGATTCCAGATTCATAATAACAGGGGAACCTGCCATATAGTAATCAGCGATTTTTTGTGCATCTGAAAAATCAGCTGGCTCTACAACTTGTAGAACGCCTGGCGTAGTTGGAAACGACATAGTAGCCAACTTGCCTCCGTGATTTTGAATTGCAGGTGCATCGCTTAAATGGGCGCCATTTGAATAGACTCCGTTTGAATGGACTCCGTTTTCAGTTGTGCCATTAGAAATAATATATTCATCTTCTGGGCCAAGCCCTATATATGAACAAAACTTTTGAAAAAGTGTTTTTGTTTCCATCATTTCCGCCTTTCTTGGTTTCCTCTTTTGTTTTTTCCACCATAATCATTTAGTGTTTGAAAACTCACGCACCATCTGATTATTTATAATTTAGCTCAATTTTTACAATTTAGCTACTGCAGGATTTCAACGGGTTCCACCACACAGACTTTCAATTTTAGCACATCTATTTGCCAAATTCAAGTATCTAATCCTGAAAAAGAACTCGCCCCAAACGAATCATATTTGCGCCCTCACCAACTGCTAATTCAAAATCATCGCTCATTCCCGCCGACAAAATTTTTAAACCTAAGTCAGTTTGGATTTTTTTCGCCAATTTAAAATCTTGGATAGCTTCATCTTTGTTTTGCCCATCAATTTGATGTGCTAGAACCATTATTCCTACTGGGTTTAGCGAATTTTTTATAGCTAAATCTATTAAGGCTGGAATTTCTTTTGCCTCAGCCCCTCCTCTTTTTGGTATTCCTGTTGTATCAAGCTGAATCAATATGTCATTTCCCTTAAAGTGTTTTGCTAGTTCGGTGATTAAACTCGGCCTATCCACGTTTTGAAATAGTGATATTTTCATTCCCGCAAGATGGCGAACTTTGTTGGATTGAAGCTGCCCTATAAAATGCCAAGCATTTGCTTCATTGACGTTTTTGCTTTTGCTGGAACTTTCTAAATTGTGGTTCCCTATGGAATTGTCACTAGCATCACCCACCATAAAGCCCTCATATTTTTGGCAAAATTCATCAACATAACTTTCGCCAAAATTAGAGATGCCAGCTTTTTGTAAGCCTTCTAAAGTTTTTTTGCTCTGCCCTTTTGTGGCCGCAACAATTAAAACGTCATCTGAAATTTTTTCTTTAACCGCCTCTGTGTTTTTAGCGATTTTTTCAAATTCGGTAAGTTTTGACAATTTCGTAAATTGTGAAATTCTAAAATTTTAAGGTTATAGAATTCCAAAGGTTTAAGAGTTTAGGGTTTGGGGGTTTAAGGGTTGGGGGTTAGAGGTTTGAGGGTTTAAGGGTTTGGATGTTTAAGAGTTGAGGGTTGGAGGTTTAAGGGTTTGGATGTTTAGGATTTAAGAGTTTAGGGGATTAGAGGTTGAGGATTTAAGAGTTTAGGAGATTGGAGATTTAAAAATTTAGGATTGGCGATTTAATGTTGTTTAAAATTAAAACTTATTTTTGCCCGAGCCTGTATTTATAATTTCACTTTAAGAAATCAGGCAAATCAATATCGTCTGCTCCTGTGTCTCTAAACTCACCACTGCTCTCAGAATCTAGTGAACCTAAAATGTCATCCACATCAATATCTGACTCATACTCATTTGTGGTGAACCCCGCCGATATAACTGTGACACGGAGCTTTTCACCCAAGCTAGAATCTTCAACATTTCCAAAAATCACATTTGCGCTTTCGTGTGCCATGCTGGTTATGATTTCAGCAGCCTCTTCAACTTCTTGTAGCCCAACCTTAGGGTCTGACCCACTGGTGATGTTGATAATAATTCCTCTTGCTGATTGCATGGAATCTTCTAAGAGTGGATTAGCAATTGCTTTTTTAGCAGCACTACTTGCACGTTCTTCACCCGATGCTTCACCCATGCCAATCAGAGCTGTTCCAGCATCACCAAGTATTTTCTTTACATCGGCAAAGTCAGTATTTACAAGTCCTGGGCGAGTGATTAAATCAGTCACACCTTGAACCGACTGAAGCAAAAACTGATCAGCTTCGGCAAATGCATCTTCTAATGTGATGTCGGTCTTTAAATTGGCGCTCAGGTTTTCATTGCGAATGATAATCAAAGCATCAACTTTATCTTTTAGGGTTCGAATACCTTGTTCGGCAATGTTATGGCGATGCCTGCCTTCAAATTTAAATGGACGCGTAACAACAGCGACAGTGAGACAACCAATATTTTTGGCTTGCTCTGCCACCACAGGTGCTGCCCCTGTGCCAGTGCCTCCCCCTTCACCCACAGCTATAAACACCATATCTGCACCATCAAGAGTTTCTTCAACGATAGCTTTATCCATCTCAGCAGATTGCTTACCAATTTCGGGGTCTCCGCCAGCACCCAAACCTTTTGTCAATTCAGTTCCAACACATATTTTGTGATCGGCCTCGCTTCCCATTAAGGCTTGTGCATCTGTATTGATTGAGATAAATTCAACACCTTTAAGCCCTGCTTCTTTCATTCGGTTAACAGCGTTGCCTCCAGCGCCGCCAACCCCTACAACTTTAATTTGTGCTAAATAACTTTTTGGTGTGCTCATAGATTTTCTTTCTTTTTCGGGTTTTTTGTTTTTTTCAGTTTTATCAATTTTGCCAGTTTTGTCAATTTTCGGTTTTGCCAATTTTTTATTATTTCTTATACCGCTCTTTAATGATTCTTGCTTTAAATTGTTTTTTATTTCTTCTCTTTTGCTTGTTTTCTACTAATACCTTTTGTGTTTTTTACCAATTTATATTAGTTTATAATACTCTCAAGCTTAGCTTTAACTTGAAACTTTTAGCAATTTTTAAAACAGGTGAATTTTCTAACAAGTTACATTCGGAGTGAAGTCGCATTAATTTTTTGGTGTTGTTTTTACTAGATTTTTTAGTAAATTTCACATGGAATCAATTCGATACCAATTTTTTGAATGTTATCTTTGCTAGATTTTCTAACAAGTTACATCTGGAGTCAAGGGAACAGAATTTGTATTGCTGCTTAAATCCAAAAAAGCATTCCCACACAAGGCTCTTATTGAGTCAGAATCTCCTGTCAAGATTTGAAATGCACGTTCTAATTTTCCTTCAAGGTTTTCAGCGGGGTTTCCCAGCAGCAGCCAACCCCCACCTTTTAGTTGAATAGATATTGCGCGCTCCCCTGTTTGGTTCATAACTATTTGGCGCACATACGAATTCAATCTTGCAGTTGAATTTTCTGGGCATCCAACAGCTGTTTCGGGCTGCAAGCATTTTTTTATAGAGTGAATAAGTGTAGCAGCATCAACGAAGGGTAGATTTGATTTTCGAATGTAGCTACCTGGGGCAGACGGCACAATAAGGTTTGCTATACATGTTATCTCTGATAACTCAGTACTATATTGAACGCTATATTGTATGCAATTTTCATTCGCACCAATAATTTCAAGCACCCTGCCTTCGCCATCTAACAAAACATAACCCTGCCTTGAAAATGCAACTGCTCTCGGTGTGCGCTCTTCAATGCTAAATGTAATTGTTCCATTGATAGCACGACCTATTGAAGCATTTTTAACCCACGGTAGTCTCTCAATGCTGTTTTCAGCTGCTCCAAAATTTAGAGGAAACAGCTTGTCACCTTTTCTTAACCCCGAAATCGCAATTACATGCTCGCTGGGAGTATGCCTATTTCCTTCTACGGTAAATTTATCAATGTTTAGCAGTGAACTTTGGAAAATTAAAATTGTTGAAACTCCTAAAACTGCCAAAATTCCTGTGGCGATAATAATTTTTAACCTAAGGTTTTTCATTTCACTATTATTTAAAAATAAAAATTATTTGAAATTAACTAGCACCGTTTCAAACTCAAGTTCAACGCTAGAGTTTTCCAGCACCTTACTTTTTATTTCACACATTAAATTGTAAACATCTTGTGCTCCAATTCCTATCCCACACAGCCAAGCTATGGCAGGAAATTCTTCAACCAGCACATAGGTGGTTC
>JAHRAM010000195.1 GCA_020027305.1 Acidimicrobiia bacterium
CTATATTTATAAGTCGTTATTTTCCTATATATTTTTATTTTTCTATATGTTTTTACTTTAATAATCTATATATTTTTACTTTAATAAAAAGATTGCCACCAAGTGAGACACTTGGTAAAATTTCCCACTTGGCAAAATTTCCTATAAGAAAACCCCACCCAACCCACCGCAAAAAAATTTCAAAAGTGACATATATCTATGCGTTAAAAATAGTAGGCTTAATTAAGAAATGGATATAGAGAACTTGCTTGGGGAAGAGGCAGAATCTCTTTTATCGCACACTTCAAAAGGCATTCCAAAAGAAGACCTTCATTTACCTAGCCCAGATTGCATTGAGCAAATCTATTCAAACAGCGCCCGTTCCGACCAAGTGCTTGCCAACCTTGAAACACTGTTTTACACGGGGCGTCTCGCCAAAACAGGATATATTTCAATCCTCCCAGTCGACCAAGGCATAGAACACACAGCAGCAGCATCTTTTGCCCCGAACCCAATTTATTTTGACCCAGAAAACATTGTGAAGTTAGCCATTGAAGGAGGATGCAACGCAGTCGCCACAACTTTTGGTGCGCTCAACGCAATCCCCAAAAAATATTCCACAGAAATTCCATACATCGTCAAGCTCAACCACAATGAGCTTTTGAGCTATCCAAACACCTACGACCAAATTATGTTCGGCTCAGCTCAACATGCAAAAGAGTTGGGAGCAGTCGGCGTGGGGGCAACCATTTATTTTGGCTCCCCAGAATCTCGCCGACAAATCCAAGAAGTCGCTCAAGCATTTGAAGAGGCTCACAGCTTGGGAATGTTTTGTGTGCTTTGGTGTTACCTTCGCAATTCCGAATTCAAAACCAATGAAGCCGACTATCATTCCGCCGCCGACCTAACTGCTCAAGCAAACCACCTAGGTGTCACAATCGGCGCCGACATCATAAAACAGAAGTTGCCAGAAAACAACGGCGGTTTCAAAGCACTAGAAAATTTCGCAAAGACCAATGACATTGTTTATGACGAGCTAACCAGCGATCACCCCATAGACCTGTGCCGTTGGCAAGTGGCAAATTGTTATATGGGCAGAGCAGGGCTTATAAATTCGGGTGGGGAATCATCTGGGGAAAGCGACCTTGCCGATGCTGTGAAAACGGCCATCATTAACAAGCGAGCAGGTGGCACAGGCCTCATCAGCGGGAGGAAAGCATTTCAGCGACCGATGGCTGAAGGGGTAGAGCTGCTAAACGCTATCCAAGATATTTATCTTGACGACACAATCACAATTGCTTAATATCTTGACTCAAAAAATAAGTTATAGAAAATAAGATAGATAAGGGCAAACAAAAAAAGATGAGGCAGAAAGAAAGAGGAAGCTAGCAAATTGACTGACACCATAACCAACGAAAAAGCGGCAAAAGCCAAAGAAGCTGAAAAAACCAACGGCACGTCTTCAAAAGAGCAAAAGCCAGAAGAGCTTTCCCGATTAGTTATTCGCTTTGCTGGTGATTCTGGTGATGGAATGCAACTCACTGGAACTCAGTTCACTTCTACAAGTGCATTTATGGGAAATGACTTAGCAACATTTCCAGATTTCCCAGCAGAAATACGTGCCCCAGCTGGAACCGTCCACGGAGTTTCAGCATTCCAAGTTCAGATTTCTGACCATGACATTACCACACCAGGTGAAGACCCCAGTGTGCTTGTGGCGATGAACCCAGCTGCCCTTCAGTCTGAACTCCATAGGATACCAAAGGGCGGAACACTCATCGTGAATGAAGATACATTTGATGAGCGAAACTTAGAAAAGGCAGGCTTTACAAAAAACCCACTTGAAGATTCCACACTTGATGACTTTACGGTTTTCAAGGTTCCCATGACTTCACTCACTAAAGAGGTCTGTAAAGATAAGGGCGTAAAGCCCAGAGATGCCGAGCGCTCCAAAAACTTTTTCGCCTTAGGCCTCATTAGCTGGCTCTATAGTCGCTCAATTGATTCAACCCTTGAGTGGATTGAAAAGCAGTTTGCTGGAAAAGAAATGATAATCAACGCCAACACCGCTGCCTTCAAAGCTGGGCACGCATTTGGCGAAACAGCTGAAATGTTTGATGCCAGATATGATGTGCCTTCTGCCAAACTGCCGCCTGGCACCTACACCAACATAACTGGAAACACTGCCTTGTCATGGGGGCTCTTAGCTGCTTCTGAAAAATCCAAGCTCCCGCTGTTTCTTGGTTCATACCCAATAACCCCTGCTTCTGATATTTTGCACGAGCTATCTTCCAAAAAACACTTTGGGGTAAAAACCCTTCAAGCAGAAGATGAAATCGCAGCAATATGTGCTGCCCTTGGAGCATCTTATGGCGGGCACATCGGAGTCACAACCACGAGCGGGCCAGGTGTTGCCCTGAAAGCTGAAACCACTGGGCTGGCGACTAGCTTGGAACTTCCCCTAGTGATAGTTGATGTTCAAAGAGGCGGGCCATCAACTGGTCTCCCCACAAAAACTGAAGCCACCGATTTGTTGTTGGCATATTTTGGGCGACACGGAGAATCGCCACTGCCAATTGTTGCCCCCTACAGCCCATCTGATTGTTTCCTCATCGCATTTGAAGCTGTGCGAATAGCTTTGAAATATCGCACGCCGACAATCTTGCTAAGCGATGCTTATTTAGCAAATGGCTCAGAGCCGTGGTTGCTACCAGAAGCCTCTGACCTGCCAGACATTAACATTGAATTCGCTACTGATTACAACCATGAACATGAGGATGGAAGGAAAGATTTTTGGCCTTACATTAGAGACCCAGAAACATTGGCTCGTGATTGGGCGGTGCCAGGAACACACGGGCTGATGCATCGTATTGGCGGGCTTGAAAAAGAAGACAAGTCGGGAAACATTTCTTATGACCCTCACAACCACGAAGCTATGACTCACATTCGTGCAGACAAGATAGAGGGCATAGCCAAAGATATTCCTGGCATTTGGGTAAATACAGCCGAAGGTGATATTGGCGGAACCCAGTTCATTAGCAATGCTGCTAAATCACAAGAAAGAGAAGTTAGCAAAGAAAAACATTACAACTCAGACCATCCTCGCTTGCTGGTGTTGGGATGGGGCTCAACTTGGGGAGCCATTTCAAGTGCAGTGAGAAAAGTTCGTAGAGAAGGAGTCGCCATCGACTATGCCCACCTTACCCACTTGTGCCCGTTTCCTGCCGACCTTGGTGAAATCTTGAGTCGCTATGATGAGATTATAATCCCCGAAGTCAATATGGGGCAACTTGCGTTTTTAATTCGGGCAAAGTATCTTATCAATGTAAGGTCGATTTCAAAGGTTCAAGCACAGCCTTATGTGGCAAGTGAGTTGAAACAGATATTTATGGATGCAGTAGCTGGGAAGCTCCCAGACGATGAGATAATAAATGTGAACCCTAATTTGTCAAACCGATCATTTAGCTAAAAAAGAAAATGTCAGAAAACGAAACCCAAGAAACCATAGAAGCCACTTCTAAAGAGGTTGAAGAACTTGCTGAAAAAATTCCAGCCAGTTCCAACGGAGCCACAAACGGCAAAACCACTAAAGAAGATTGGACCAGCGACCAAATAGTCCGTTGGTGCCCTGGTTGTGGTGACTATTCAATTCTCACTGCCATGCAACTGGCATTGCCAGAGCTCAACACCCGCCCAGAAAAGACAGTATTTATTTCTGGCATTGGGTGTGCCGCCAGATTTCCATATTATATGGAGACCTATGGCATTCACGGCATCCACGGAAGGGCACCCGCTATTGCCACTGGGTTAGCCATTGCCCGCCCCGACCTTGACATTTGGGTAATCGGTGGTGATGGCGATATGCTTTCAATCGGTGGCAATCATCTAATTCATGCTCTTAGGCGAAATGTAAAGATTAAGATTTTGCTATTCAACAATCAGATTTATGGGCTCACCAAAGGGCAATATTCCCCAACCAGTGAAGTGGGCAAGATTACAAAGTCAACTCCGCTTGGTTCTCTAGACGAACCCTTCAATCCAATCAGCATTGCCCTTGGCGCCCAAGCCAGTTTTGTGGCACGCACTCACGATATGAATCGTGCCCACATGCAAAAAACATTCAAGCAAGCATTTGAACACGAAGGGGGGGCTTTCGTTGAGATTTATCAAAACTGCAATGTGTTTAATGACGGCATCTTTGATGGAGTACTGAAAAAAGACCGCCGTGAAGAAATGCTCATTCAGTTAGAAGATGGAAAGCCCATCACTTTTGGCGCTAATGGTGAGCGAGGCGTTGCTATGACAAACCAAGGGAAGCTTGAAGTGGTTGACGCCGCTGGGAATGAAGATCGCTTGTTAATCCATGAAGCGGGGCGACATAACCCCACACTGGCATTTGCACTTTCACAGATAGCCAGAGGCCCGTTTGAGCCCACGCCAGTTGGAATTTTCCGCCAAGTGCGAAGAGAAGAATATTCTGACGGAATTCAAAAGCAACTTGATTACGCACAAAAATCCAAAGGCGAAGGCAAGCTAGAAGAACTATTTAATTCTCGTTCCACTTGGGAAGTAAAATAGTAAGAAAGCTAGACCATAGCAATTATAAAAAAATTTCTTGATAGAAGCACAAGGATATAAAGTGTTAGGAAGATTAGGTTGGTACAATCGACTCAGAACTTTGAGTAGTCGCCCGATAGGAACTAGAAGGATGGGACAGACTACTCAAGTGTCAGTCATAGATGTGGAAACTTCACAGAATTTTTCTGCTAAATACAATCCAATCTGTGCAATAGCTGTCTGTCAAATAGACATCAACAATTTTGGATTGATTGATATTAAAAAGCTAGAGAAGTTTCTGGTGAAACCGCCCAATAATGACATAGCAAAAGAAACAATTGCTATCCATAATATAACTCCAGATATGACGGCAAACGCCCCCAGTTTCAAAACTCTCTGGCCCAAACTTGCTTCATTGATTGAGGGCAATGTGCTTGTTGCCCATAATGCTGATTTTGATTTTGCAATCCTTGAAAAAGAATTGGAAGTTGCAGGCATTGAGAGCCCTAGCAATCAATATGTCTGCACGCTTGACATCGCAAGAAAAGCATTACCCAATGAAGAAAGGCACGGGCTTAGTTATTTGGCTGAAAAGTTTGACATTCCCCTTGACCACCATGACCCAGCAAGTGATGCAAAGGCAACAGCATCACTTCTGGAAATAATGATGAGGCATAAAGGGCGAATTAACCCACAGGCTCTTTCTACTTTTTTGGGAATTCCAGTTGGAATACTTGGTTCGCCGCCTAGATGGCCAGATGGAGTTCGCCCTTATGAGCGAGAGCCACACTTTAGAAAATATAAAGGCAAGTGGGCGATTGCTACTCTCCCTGGAATATTAAAGGAAGGCAGAATAGTAACCGTAACGCGAAAATCAGGTGAAGTTTCACTGATAGAAATTGAGGGGAACCTCAAAGAAGTCACAACATCTGCTGGAGGCACATTAGTTTGTGCTTTGAAATATAAAGATGTTACCGAAGAGCCAGAGCATCAGCTACTTCGTGGATTTGAAGATTTTTAGCATGTCAAACATTGCCTTAGTTGCCAGCAAAAAATATGAAGGGGTTGTAGAGCTTCAAAAGTGGTTAGAAAAAGAAGGGCATCAGGTTTCAGTGCGAATGCTAAAAGACCTTTCATCTGGTGCTGGCTATGAAAGTGACGACAATGAAAAAGGTACGCTTGAAAAAGGTACGCTTGACCCAGCCAATCTCGATTTAGCAATTAGCTTGGGCGGAGACGGGGCAACCCTTCATCTAGTTGAGGCTGTTGCTGATGCTTCAGTTCCAGTTCTAGCAGTGAACTATGGGCAACTGGGATACCTAGCAGAGGTTGAACCACAAGATGTTAGGCAGGCAGTTAAAGATTTTTTCTCAGGTGACTATCACATAGAAGAGCGAATGCGTATTTCTGCCAGTGCTCCCCAACAAAAATTAGACAAGTACACACGGAACGCCCTGAACGAAATTTATTTAGGGAAAATTCAAAGCGGGCATACCCTTAGATTTGAAGTAGCCATCAACGACAAACCCTTTCTCAGTTATGAAGCAGACGGAATGATTGTTTCCACCCCAACTGGTTCCACAGCATATTCCCTAAGTGCTGGTGGCCCAATCTTAGAGCCAGAACTTTCAGCGATGGTGCTGACGCCAGTTGCCCCCCATATGATATTTGATAGGTCGTTTGTTTTAACACCAGAAACAAAGTTAGAGTTTTCAGTGTTGGGGGGCTACCCAGCAGAACTAAGCATGGATGGATTTTCAATTGGCGAAGTCAAGCCAGAAGAGTCCCTTCAAATAACAAAGGCTGCTCAGCCAGCAAAAATAGTTCGCTTTGGCGAGCAGTATTTTCATAAAGTCTTAAAATCAAAGTTTGGACTAAAAGATAGATAGAGGGCAAACAAAACAACTCGCAATCAGAAACAATAATTGGCAAAAAACAATAAGCAGTGATATTAAAAATAAGCCAAACATTAAAAATGGGCTATATTTCAACCTGTTTTTAGGGTAAAATTAAATTCCGTGATTAAATATATTTTCATCACGGGTGGAGTTGCCAGTTCGTTAGGCAAGGGTCTTACAGGCGCCGCCCTCGGTCGCCTTCTAAAATCTCGTGGTCACAAGATTACGATGCAAAAACTTGACCCTTATATCAATGTTGATCCTGGCACGATGAATCCATTTGAGCATGGCGAGGTGTTTGTCACAGAAGATGGTGGCGAAACTGACCTTGACCTTGGTCACTACGAGCGCTTTATTGATGAAAACCTAACCAAACGTTCAAATGCCACCACTGGTTCAATTTATTCAAATGTAATTGAGGCAGAAAGACAAGGTACTTTTTTAGGAAAGACCGTTCAGGTCATTCCCCACATAACAGACGAAATAAAACGTCATATATTTGCACTAGGCCAAGCCCCAGAAACCTCAGACAGCAAAAAGTTCACTCCACCTGATGTGGTCATTACAGAAATCGGAGGCACGGTGGGCGATATTGAAATCCTTCCATTCCTTGAAGCAATTCGTCAGTTCCGCCTTGAGGTTGGAAGAGAAAATGTTTGCTATGTTCATCTAACGTTGGTTCCATACATCGCCCCTTCGGGTGAGCAAAAGACAAAGCCAACCCAGCACTCTGTCACCGAGCTCAGGTCTCGTGGCATTCAGCCCGATGTAATCGTATGTCGTTCAACTGAACCAGTTTCTGATGGTATCCGTGAAAAGATTTCTCGCCAGTGTGACGTTCCAACAGAAAATGTTATCAATATGGCAGATGCTAAAAACATTTATGAGATTCCGTTGTTGCTACACAAGGATGGGTTTGATTCTGTGGTGTGTAAGATTCTGGGATTGAGTGGAACCGCCAGCCTTGAGGAATGGTATGAGCTGTGCCAGACCACCGAGGAGCTAACAGAAAAAGTCAAGATTGGCGTCATTGGAAAATACATTGACTTGGTGGATGCATATTTGTCGGTGGTTGAGTCGCTTCGCCATGGTGGATTTCATAATCGTTGTGCAGTTGAAATTGAATGGATTAGTTCTGACGACCCGAAAGATTTTGATATAAATCGATTGAGCCAATTAGATGGGATGGTTATTCCAGGAGGGTTTGGTGAAAGAGGAATAGAAGGCAAGGTTTTGGCAGCCAAGTTTGCCAGAGAAAACAATCTCCCTTGTCTTGGGCTGTGTTTGGGGATGCAGGCAATGACAATTGAATATGCTAGAAATGTTTTGGGTCTGTCGGGCGCCAACTCAACTGAGTTCGACTCAAAAACTGAACACCCTGTAATCGATTTGATGGAAACACAAAAAGATGTAACACAAAAGGGTGGCACTATGAGGCTGGGTGCTTATGAGGCAAAGCTAGATAGAAAATCACAAGTGCGAGAAATTTATCGTTCAGATATTGTAGAAGAACGTCACCGACATCGCTATGAGTTCAACCCAAAATATAGCAAGAAATTTGACGATGGAAACTTTGTATGCTCAGGCAAGTCACCAGATGGAAAGCTGGTGGAGTTCATTGAGCTTGCAAGCCACCCATATTGGATTGGCACCCAAGCACACCCAGAATTCACAAGTCGCCCAAATCGGCCAGCACCTTTATTCTTAGCTTTCATTGAAGCAACCATTTCTCAAAAATCACTCTTTCAGAAATCAGTTGCATGATTTAGTTGTGCGATGGTGGAATTAGTAAAAGAGCTCCCAATTGAGGCAAACGAGTTTCTCAACTGGCTGGCAATTGAAAAGGGGAGAGCAAAAAATACTATCAATGCTTACAAGCAAGACTTGTCAGAGCATGTTGAGTTTCTAAATACTTCTTCAAAGAAAAATATTCATACAGCCAATGAAGCTGAAATCATTGATTATGTTTCAACGCTTAAAAAGCTGGGGCTAAACCTATCTTCTATCAAGCGAAAGTTGGTGAGCCTTCGTGGGTTCTATACATATCTTGAACTTGAAGGGTACAGAGACGATGACCCAGTAAAAAATATTGAGATTCCAAAACCTAAAGTTAGCCTGCCCAAAGCCCTAACTTCTCACGAGGTAGGTGAACTCATTGAATCAATTGACACAAGTGATGGGTTTGGGGCAAGAAATCTTGCCATCGTTGAGGTTCTTTATGGAACAGGAATACGAGTTGCTGAATTGATAAAGCTCTCACTTGCTGACATTACCCGTGAAGGCGACATAAAAATCCTTCGAGTTGTGGGAAAAGGAAACAAAGAGCGAATTGTTCCGCTTGGTTCGTTTGCTGATAGCGCACTTATGAAGTGGTTAGTAGAGCGACCAAAACTTGAACCAAAAGTTTGGAAGAGCAGAGACGACAGTGAAGCTGTGTTTTTAAACCGCTTTGGCTCTCGCATTAGTCGAGTAGGGGTTTGGGAGATGCTGAAAAAGCAAGCGCTCATAGCAGGCATATCATCAGAAATTTCTCCTCACGTTCTTCGCCACTCTTTTGCCACACATTTGCTAGACAATGGGGCAGACATTAGAAGCATCCAAGAGTTGCTCGGGCATTCATCCATCAAAACAACTCAGATTTATACAAAGGTCAGCATTCAACACCTACGAGCGGTCTACAACAAGGCTCATCCCCGCTCGCGTATTAAGTAAAAATATGTAAATATATAAATAAATAATCAAGCAACTAAACTAAAAAATATGGCAACTGAAATTCCAAAAATTATAAGCGTAGACGACCACCTAGTTGAGCCTCCTCACCTTTGGGAAAAATGGCTCCCTGAGAAGTTCAAAGAGCGAGGTCCACGAGTAGAGCGTCGCCGTGTGGGCGACATTAAATATGTCGGTGGAGAAAAAATGTATGAATATGACCTTGATGCAGAAGATGCTCCGTGGGGAGATGTTTGGTTTTATGAAGATTTAGTTCATCCCAACAAACGTCATGTGGCAGCTGTGGGGTTTGATAGAGATGATATGGAAGCAGTGCCAATCACTTATGATGAAATGCGGCCAGGTTGCTATGAGCCAAAGGCACGAATAAAAGATATGGCAGACAATCATGTTGAGATGTCGCTTTCTTTTCCAACCCTGCCTCGTTTTTGCGGGCAAACCTTCAAAGAGGCAAAAGATAAAGAGTTGGCTTTGGCATGTGTCAAGGCATATAACGATTTTATGATTGAAGAGTGGTGTGGCGATTCGGGTGGGGCATTGATTCCGCTTGGCATTATTCCGCTTTGGGATATCGATTTAGCAGTAGAAGAAGTGAAGCGGAATGCCGAACGTGGGTGTCATTCAGTGTGCTTTAGTGAGATTCCAGCAAACCTAGGCTTGCCTTCAATTCATACTGGCTATTGGGAACCATTTTTTGAGGTATGTGAAGATACCCAAACGGTTGTTTGCATGCACATCGGGTCGTCATCAAAAATGCCAGCCACTTCAGATGACGCTCCACCAGCAGTTCCAGCCACTTTGAGCTTTAATAATGCTATGGCTTCTTTGAGCGATTTCTTATTTTCTGGCATTTTGGTTCGTAGGCCGAAATTGAAGGTGGCATATTCTGAGGGGCAGATGGGATGGGTGCCTTACATCTTAGAGCGAGCCGATGATGTATGGGAAGACCACCGAGCTTGGGGCGGAGTTAGAGATTTAGTGCCAGAAAAGCCTTCCACTTATTATTACCAGTCGGTTTATACCTGTTTCTTCAAAGACCGCCACGGTCTTGACAACATTGAAAAGATTGGTGAAAACAATATCACATTTGAAACTGATTATCCTCACACAGACAGCACTTG
Source organism: Acidimicrobiia bacterium (assembly GCA_020027305.1). Taxonomy (GTDB): domain Bacteria; phylum Actinomycetota; class Acidimicrobiia; order Acidimicrobiales; family Hopanoidiivorantaceae; genus JAHRAM01. Next base: position 10,286 of record JAHRAM010000195.1, read on the forward strand.
GCCCCACACCAAAGAAACAGCTGAAGAGATGATGGGGCACCTAGATGAAGAGCTAGTTTATAAAATCGTGCGTGGAAATGCCGCAAATATGTTGGGGCTAACCCTTAACGATTAATTGGTTAAATAGTCAAGCTATTGGCTGAACAGTTAAGCTGCTGCAATTCTTCTATTTTGCTTTACCAACGTATTTTTTAAGCCCCAAGATTTTTAAATGCTAGCAAGGCCGACATTTGCGCTTGCTCGCTCAAAAACATCGTGGGCGATTTTGTGTGCTGCCAGTCTTTTGCTTTGCGATTTGCATCAGCAGGTCATTTAGAAGCGTG
>JAHRAM010000021.1 GCA_020027305.1 Acidimicrobiia bacterium
GAACCTAGAATATGTCAAAAACTCAAAAGAGGGGCAACGATATGAGCTGAGCAGTCATACCAATCATCGCTTAGGGAATCCTTCCGAGTCATCGCCTCTTCAAATCCTAAGATGAGTGCTTCGTGGCTGCTGTAGAAATTGACGGTTTCCATTCTTGGGTCATCGTGGGGGTTGATTCCACACGACCGCATAAAGTCAAGGGCTGCGTCAATGCCTTTTGCGACCTGCTCATATCGTTGCCCCTCTTTTGAGTTTTTGACATATTCTAGGTTCCAAGTGTGAACTCGCTCAAGGCTGGCAAACCCACCCTTGGTGAAAGCCCTAAGCAGATTCAATGTGTAGGCGGCGCTTCCATAAGCAGTTAGAAGTCTTTTGGGGTCGGCGGTTCTGGCTTCGGCGTTGAAGTCGTTGCTGTTTACCATTTCGCCTCTAAAGGATGGAAGTTCTTCGTCTTTGATTGTTTCAGTTGAGCTTGAGCGGGGTTTTGCGAACTGGCCAGCTATTCTCCCAACCTTTACAATGGGCATGCCAGTTGAATAAGTGAGCACGACTGCCATCTGTAAGATAACTTTTAGTTTTGACATAATGTCGTCAGCTGATTCGCTCAGGCTCTCAGCGCATTTTCCCGCTTGGAGCAAGATTGCCTCACCCTCACAAACTTTTGCCAACTCCTCTCGCAAGGCACGGGCTTCGCCAGCAAAAATCAGCGGCGGTTTTGAACCAAGCACCTTGAGGGAATTTTCTAGTTCCGTCTCGTTGGGCCATTCTGGCTGTTGAGCAGCCTCAAAATTTCGCCAACTAGATGGAACCCAGTTTTTCTTTGATTTATCCATTGAATTTAAAGGATATATCAAATATCGGCAAAATGCCATCAGTTTTTGAAATTTGTAATTAAAAGTGAAATTTGACAAAATTTCGCTCACTCACTGAAATAGTCATCCCCCTATCCTCCCTCTCCTCCGAGTAAAAAGGTGAAAGGTGGGTAGAAAAGTGAAAGTTATTTACCACAACATTTGAATAGGCATATTCTTTATCAAGTGACCTATATCTATCTATATCTATGGACAACGATTTTATGTTAATCAGCTTCACAGGTATGAATTTTTATAAGAGCAAATACTTATAAAGGCCAGGGCCTGCCATAGTGCCCGCCTGGATCGTCTGGAAAATTCCCTGCTTCAATTAGCCAGTTGGTTCGTTCTAGGGTAGCTTCAATTTCTGCTTCGCTCAAAATCTCTTTTAACTCGCCACCTATGGGCGAGCCAACAAATTCATTAAGGTCTTTCAAAATGGCGTCAGCAATTTTCGCGCCAGCAAAATCCCAGATGATAGTTCGCAGTTTGAAATCTGTATGAAATGTCAGGGCATTATCAACGGCGTAGAGGCGCCCCGACTTGTCGGTCAAGATATGGCTGGATTGTCGGTCGGTTGAATTAATAACGATGTCAAGGGCACAAAGTCGCTCAAGGGCATCTTTGTGAAGCGCCTTGTCAATAGGGGTGAAGCTCAGGTAGTGCTTTTCTTCATCTGTATCAACAAAAGCCTGAAGCGAGCCAATGCCTAATGGCCCCTCTCTTATAATTGTGGTCGGTATTAACCCCCATCCAAGTTGTTCAGAAACCAAATAGGCAGCCCGCTCCCTTTTTGAAATTTCTGAAGGGAAATCCCACAGCGGACGCTCACCCTTCACAGGTTTATAGACGGCAAGGGCTTTTTTATCGCCCAACTCAAGCTCCACCAAAAACACATAATTAGAAGCAGAAGTTATTTGCCCCAGAATGTTAATCTCGCCCTTGTTTAGAAGGGGTAAAAGATTTGGGCTTGAAAGATTTGCCTCAATCAATTCCAACAATGGCAAAAGTCGCTTTCGGGCGTGTTGTTAAGTGGGGCAGCACAGAATTTACAAAGCGGGCGCCCTTCTTCAAGCAGTCGCTCTGCCACTTTCAAAAATGCCCCAGCTTGTTCCACAGAGACAATGAGGTGAATGGTCTCCACTTCTTCTTCTATGAACTCTTTATTTATTTCTTCGTCGTGGTAGGTTTTTAGTTTTGCAACCCAGTCTGGGTTTTCGCCCTCATCTGAAACTACTCGAGTAAGCAACATTTCAATGTCGTTATACTTCTCAGCAAAATTGATTTTCAAATTTCCAAGCACCCAAGATAAAGATTCAACATCGGGAGGCTCTGGCTCTAACTCATCAGGCGCAATATCGTATTCCACAGAATTGTTTTCAGTTATTATTGTGAAGATGTTAAACAGGGCGACTACATGTGATTTCTCACATTTGAGAGACAGGGTTTGCTCACCAGCCTTACATTGAAAGAAAAATACCCGCTGCCCTTTCTCGCCCTCAGCCCCGACCGTGAAAATCTCTGGCTTTATGGTGTAGTCGGGCTCAATGGATTCAATGTCGTCGCTCATTTTGAGTTTGTGGGTTGGTGGTTTCTGGTTTTTAAGTTTGTATTAATTAAATGTCGCGTTAACCCCTAAAATCATGGCTTGCAAGGATGATGTGTCGGTTGGCGAAATTAAAATGGAAGACACAGATGCTGGCGAAATCATAATTCTCTGAAATAGGTCAATTGGAACTCCCAAGAAATATCCTAGTGCAGCTTTTATGGGGTCGGCATGTGAAACAGCCACAATTGTTTTTCCCTTATGCTTTGTGGCAAGTTCGTTCAGCCCATCAACTATTCGGCTTTGTAGGTCAAAAAAGGATTCACCCTTTGGGAAGGTGAAGCTACCTGGTCGGCTTTGAACCAGCTTCCAGTCGGGGAGTTTTCTAAGGTCGGAAAGTTTTTTGCCAGTCCAGCTTCCAAAATCGCATTCATTAAGGGCAGGGAATTGAATGGGTTTTTGCTTGTTAGTTTTGCTTCCACTACTTTTAATCGGGTTCCCATTTAAAGCTTTTGAAATAATTGCTGCAGTTTCTCTGGCTCGTTCCATAGGGGAGCAATAGACAATTGCTTTAGGGTGCTTGTCGGCAATATGTTTTGCTGTAGCCTCAACTTCTTCAACGCCCTTTTTAGAAATATGTAGACCAGGCTTTCTGCCAGGAAGCACCTTGCCAGTAGTCCCAGTAGTTCCGTGCCGAACCAGAAGCAGCAAAGTAGATTTGGATTTGGCAGGCGATTTAGATTTGGATTTGGTGGCTGGTTTGGATTTGTTAGCTGATTTGGATTTGGCAGGCGATTTAGTTTTGTTAGCTGATTTGGATTTGGCAGGCGATTTAGTTTTGTTAGCCATTTTAGATTTATTAGACATCTAATAAGTCTATTTATGGAATATAAAATTTATCTACAGATAAAATTTAGCTATAGAAATGTAAAAAGCTTGACCTTATGAAATGGATGGGATGAAATGGATGAGCAAAATTTAATGCTTGCTAGACATATTTTTAATAGTTACTGTTTTTAATAGTTACTACAAAATCAAATGAAAATTTTGGCAAGACTTCGGCTTATTAAATATTTATTAAAAGTTGTAAATTCTTTCAAAGCTAAGGAAGTGTTATCGATTACGGAGTAGGCGAAATGAAAATCAATTCTCCTGTTACTGGATCTACTGCTAGTGCAGAATCATCAGCGGAAAACGACTCAGTCAAAGGGCTGTAGTTTCTTGAGTTAATAATTTGTGAATATGTATCCACATTGTTTGCCCGCCTTCTCGCGTTGTTGTAGGAAATAAAAGATACAACAATTACCGTAATAGTTAGCAATATAGCAAAAGCTGCAGCTGAAATTATGATAGCCCACACAGGCTTTGAAAGACCTCCCCCCTCACTTATCCTTTCGCTTACTTCACCGCTTTGAATGTTTCCGGTTCCGCCTTCTCCAATTTGCCCCTCGTCATTTTGAGATTGCTCAATAACCATTGAATAATTTTACTATGTCTGTAGTAATTTTTCATTCACAAAATTTACAAGTTTCAAATTGAATTAAGGGTAAAAATTGAGGTCAAAATATCATTTTTTAAATATATTCATGCATTATGAAGGCAATCTCTCCCAATTGTAAAAATTTGCTCCTGTGGCTTGTAGCCAGCAAATTGTGGTATAAATTAATACAATATATATAAATTAAATTAAGGTATGGATATTAATGCTATGTGGAAAAAGCGAAAGACATTAATCGCTGCATTTGCAATTTTGATGTTGCTATTGTCTAGCTGTGGCGGCAGTGCTGGTGCCAGTGATGTCACTGGTGAAACATCCACAACTCAAGAACAGCAAGTAAGCGTAGCCACAGAAGAAAAAACTAATATTGCCCGAAATGCTATTAACTTAAGTATTGTTTCTGAGGAGATTTTACCAAATGGAGGCGGCAAGGTTGTATTTTCAGATGGCACTGTTGAAGAATACACCACAGATGCCAATGGAGCTGAAAAAGGAACTAGAAAAAATGAAGAAGCTGGCACTACTGAAACTTTTATACGTCAATCAGATGGCACAGAGAGGGGAGAGACGTCTTATCCTGATGGTCACAAAAGGGAATACTATCTTGACGAGGATGGCTTTGAAAGAGGAAGCATATATGACAACCCTAGAGATAAAGAAAATAGTTTGAGGATTGACTATACAGTAGCTACAGATGGTGTTGTAACTGAAAAATGGAGTAATGTTCCATTGTTTGAAGCTCTTGAGAGAGTTTTTCAGTTAGATGGTTCGGAAGTTGGTACTTTAATTGATGAAAATAAAAATATTTTGACATATACCAAGGATACAGATGGAGTGCTTAAGGGGACTTGGAAAAATGAAGCAGGTGATTTAATAAAGACTTATGTAAGGCACCCTAATGGTGCGATAGTGTCGCGATTGCCCGACGGAACAATCGGAAACTCTGACAAGCCATAAGCGTTAAAAGCAAAGAAAACGAATAAAAAATTAAAAATATTAAATTGGGGAAACTAAAACCAAAAATATATAACCAATATTTAATTATTTAATATTGAAAGAAAAAATGAACAGAAAGCAAAAACCTAAGTCAACAAAGATTAGAAAGCCAATCCTAACTACAGCGCTATTTCTTGTTGTATCTATATTTGCTTCAGCCCTAGCTCTCAATGTTTAACCTTTCGGGCAAGACTGCCCTTATAACTGGAGCTGGCAGAGGTGTCGGGCGAGGCATTGCCTTGGCGTTGGCTAGAGCTGGTGCCAAAGTTATTGTGAATGATTTAGATGAAGAGCGAGCCAAAGAAACGGTTGCCCTAATAAATAAAGAGGCAATGGAAACATGGAACAGAAATAATCCTTCTACCCCCAAAGACAAACAAGACATTCAAAAAATTGAAGCAAATTACATTCCACTTCCATTTGACGTTACGGATTATGAAGCAGTTGAGTCGGCACTCAGTTCGGCAGCTTTTAATCCTAATTCAACGTCACCCAATTCAACTGGCTCTAATTCCCCAAGTGATGATTTCCAAGTTGACATCTTAATAAACAACGCTGGCATCATAAACAACATGACAATGGCTCAGTTCAAAGACACCACACCAGACGATTGGCGCCCATACATTGAGCTAAATCTTTTTGGGGTCATGAATTGCAGCAAGGCAGCCCTCCCAAATATGTTAAAAAGAAATTTCGGGCGCATCATTACCATTTCCTCAGGGGCGGGCTTTACTGGAATGCCTCTTGGATTTTCAACTTATGGAGCAGGCAAGGGCGGAGCAGCTGCTTTTATGAAACATCTTGCTATTGAAACCGCTACACAAGGAATAACTGCAAACACAGTTGCCCTAGGGTTGATGACCTCAGCCTTTGAAGGAAATTCAAGCCAAGATACAAATGGAACTTCAGACAGTGGGGCTTCCCCAGGGATTGAAGCGCTAGCTAAAACTATTCCAGTGGGGCGACTAGGAACGCCAGCAGATGTTGGTGCGTTGTGTGTTTACCTTGCCAGTGAGGAAGCCTCTTGGCTCACAGGGCAAGTCATCCATCTAAACGGCGGAAGCTTGACATAGAGCGATTAGGATTTAACTTAGTAAAATCTTATTTTCAAGCAGTCATCCCAGTGTCAATGGTGAGGACAGCACCAGTTGTGGTGGAAGTAGCATCTGATGCTAACCATGTAATTGCTTCTGCTATATCTCCTGGCGGTATCAAACCACGAAAGCCCTGATAGCGCATCATCAATTCTACGTCAATATCTTCTGGGGCTTCAAAGTTTTTGGCAATGGCTGTATCCACTCCACTTGGCGCCACAGCATTGATACGGATATCTTGTTTTATGAATTCCATCGCCAACGCTTTTGTCAAAAGCACCACTGCACCTTTTGAGACACAGTAGGGAATAGTATATGCTTGCCCCTGTAGCCCTGCTGTTGATGCCACATTTACGATGTTGCCCTTTGATTCAAGCAAGTGAGGAATGGCAGCTTGTGAAAGCCAAAACGTTCCGTTTACATTGATGTTCATAATCTTGTTCCAAATCTCTTCATCCACATCTAATACATGATGAACCTTGAAGATGCCTGCTATATTTGCTAGCACATCTATTCCACCCAGCTCTTTAACGGCATCCTCCACAGCCTTTTGGCACTCTTGTTTCTTTGAGACATCACATATTGCTGTAGTGATATTGTCATAGTCTTTAGCAGTTTCCAAAAGCCCCTCTTTATCAATGTCTAGGGCATAAACTTTGGCACCTTCCTTGGCAAAAAGTTGAGCGGTAGCTTTCCCAATGCCAGAAGCAGCACCAGTAACAATAGATTTCTTATTTTTAAGTCTCATTTTCAGCTTTAATTGGGTACTAGGTTTGGTGGAGTGGGGAAGAGATGCTTTGCAAAGGTATGCTTTTACAAAGTATAATATATAGCTTTAACTATCTAGGTTATTAGGTGTTTTGAAAAAAGCCTACTTACCAAATAAGTTTTTTGCCCTAACATAATTTTATACAGGCAGAATTCCACCGCAGGGAACAGACATAGTTGTTATATAAAAATATGAACCGCCACAAAATATAAGAAAATAGAAATTTAAAACCTACAAGAAAAAAATGAAAGCTATCAAGGCTACCTCACAAAAAATCCTAAGTAGTGAAACATCTGCTGACATTTTCACAGATAAAATCTCTATAGGCGACATTACCATAGACAATGTTTTTTCAAAAGCAAAGCTGGAAAATTTCCCAGTGGCCCTAAAGGTTTTGCCAAAGACGTATCGGAAGAAACTTCTAGCCCTCTATGGTTATGCTCGCTTAGTGGATAATCTGGGTGATGAGTATGGTGGAGACAGGTTAGAGGCGCTCAATTGGGCTGAGAAGCAACTAAAAGAACCGACCCACCCAATTTTTCAACAACTCCACAATGATTTACTGAGCCAGGTAGGAACTGACCTTCACCCAGCCCTGCTAAAACTCATTGAGGCTAATCGTATGGATCAGAAAAAAACTAGCTACAAAAACTATGATGAGCTTTATGAATATTGTGAGCTCTCAGCAAACCCTGTGGGTGCTGTGGCGCTTGCCATATTTGGGGCAGATTCTTTTGAGATGGCTCAGCATAGTGATTCGATTTGTACTGGGCTACAAATTTTAGAGCACCTTCAAGATATTGCTGAAGATTTTGAGCGGGGAAGGATTTACATCCCAGAAACTGAGCTGAACAAATATAGTGTGAAAAAAACTGACATTAAAGAGGCAAAAGATAGTGGGCGAACCAACGCCGAAATGTCTAACCTAGTGCTTTCAAATCTCAAGAGGGTTGAGGAACATTTGGCATTCGGTGAACAACTGGTGGCGGGGATAAAAAATCGCTGGGGGAAGTTAGCGGTGGCAGGATTTGTAGCAGGGGGTCGAGCAGAAATTGCATTTCTAGAGGCTAATGGCGGTGATGTTTTTGGAAAAGCCAGTGTAAAAAAATTCAGCAAAAAAATTAAAGTTATAAAAAATATTTTGGCTCTCTTGTTTAAAAGGCATCAATCTTAAAAGGTATCAACCGAAAATATGAAGCAATCAAAAAATATCTCCAAAAATTAAAACTGATTTAGATGGCGTAATATTTAGACATCACCAAACTAAAAAATGGAAGCACAAACGGCATATGAAGGATGCCTAAAAATCACCAAGCAACAGGCGAGAAACTTTTACTTTGGAATTCGCCTCTTGCCGAGAAAAAAGCGAAATGCCCTCTGTGCCCTATACGCTCTTGCCCGACTTATGGATGACATTGTCGATGATGATATTGTTGCTAATAATACTGTGGATGAAGATGTGTCTAGAAGCGATTCTTGCCGAGATGTTAGTGGTGTAAATATTATAAGTGAAGATAATGCTGGTGAAAATGCTGCTAACGTGCTTCCTAAAGATATCAAAAAACTAGCCGCCCTAGATAACCTCTCTAAAAAAATCCAGCAGCTCAAGCAAGGCAAAACAGACAACTTTGATGTGTCAGCGCCACTCTGGGGAGTTTATTATGCCACAAAAGAGTTCCCAATTCCACTAGATGCCCTTGATGAGTTGATAAGCGGGTGTAAACGAGATGCCGCTAGTTATAAATATGAAACCTATGAAGATATGGTTGGCTATTGTCGTTTGGTGGCTGGTTCAGTTGGGCGGCTTTCCCTCGGGGTTTTTGGCATAAAGAATTCTTCAGCATATAATGATTTAACTAGCCAATTGGCAGACGAGCTAGGCATCGCCCTTCAAATAACAAACATCTTGCGAGACATTTTAGAAGACAAAGCGATGGGTCGGTGCTATTTGCCAAACCAAGATTTAGAGCGATTTAATATTTCGCCTGATTTTGAGGGAAGCCTAGAAGATAAAAAATCTCTCATCTTGTTTGAGGTTGACCGAGCAATGGAATGGTATCAAAAAGGGTTTGAGCTGCTTAAACACTTAGATAGAAAAAGTTTTGCCTGTGCGGCTACTATGGCTGGTATCTATTTCAACCTCTTGAAAAAAATCCAAAAAAACCCTGAAGCAGTATTTGAAAAACGGGTTTCCCTTTCAACCAACAAGAAAATTCGTGTGGCTCTCAAAAGTTTGGCACACATTTCGCCAATTCCAGTAAACAGTTAAAAACAAGAGTGTTGATATCAAAAGATTTAAGAGTTCTGAAAGAGGTAGTAAAAAATTGTCAACAAAAATAAATGATGGCAAAAAATTTCTAATAACAAGGTTAAAAGCAAAACAATAATGTCAGATATAAACAAAATCAAATTAAGGATTGCAATCATCGGCGGAGGGCTGGCTGGAATCTCTGCTGCCCTAGAAGCAAGATTGTCAGCAGATAAAATATTGTCTAATAAATTGTCTGCATCCAATTTATCCATAGAAGAAAGAAGTGGGGCAAGAATAAATAGGGCAGAAGCAAATGCGATGGATATTTCAGTCACCTTATTTGAAGCAAGAAATCGGTTGGGCGGGGCTACTTGGTCTTTTGAAAAAGATGGCGTGACTTATGATAATGGGCAACATGTATTTTTAAGGTGCTGTGATGCCTACTTAGAATTCCTAGAAAGGATTGGTTCACGAAAGTCTGTCTATATTCAACCTCGTCTTGTGGTTCCTGTTGTTGATGTAAAAAGTGGAAGCGCAAAATATTCTTATATTCAAAGGCGGGGCAGATATTTGCCAGGGCTTTTTCTCTATAAACATCTACCATTTAGAAAACGTTTGAGAGCCATTAGAACTGCCCTTAAAATTTCAAAACTAGATTCCAATGATGCCCGCCTAGATCAAATTTCATTTGCTGATTGGCTAAAGCAACAAGGTGAAACCAAAGAAAGCATTGATCGTCTTTGGAATTTGATTGTCCTTCCGACCGTGAATGTAGACGCCTATGGTGCTTCACTCAAGTTGGCAGTTAAAGTTTTCACAACTGGGCTTTTGGAAAATGCTAAAAATGCAGATATTGGCTATGGGTTAAAACCATTTTCTGAGCTACATGACAAAGCTGCCCAAGAAACATTAGCAGAACTGGGTGTGGATGTAGCGCTTAACACACGGGTTGAAAAAATCATTCAGCAAGATTTTCAAAATTTTGACAAAGAAGCTAAAAATAAAAAAGATGCCTCAGGCGAAAACAATTCGCAAAATAATTTACAAGGTAGCTCAAGCCATTTCAAAATAACAACTGCTGAAAAAACTTATGAGGCAGATGCTGTTATTTTGGCACTGCCTCACAACCAGCTTTCTGAGATTGTATTTGGTGACGACAATTTACTAAAAAACAAATTGCCAATCCAAAAGTGGGAGAAGCTGGGTGTGTCGCCAATCATAAACATCCATTTTGTATTTGACAAAAAAATAATGAAACATAACTTCATTGCTGGTATCGGAGGTTTTGGTGGCACTGAAATCCAATATGTGTTTGATAGAACAGAGGCAGCAGGGCTTGGTGATAGCGAGGCGCAATGTCTTGCGCTTTCACTTTCTTCAGCAGATAAATATTTACCCTTGAAAACAAAAGAACTTGAAACCCATTTCTACAATGAGCTTCAAAAGATTTTTCCAAAAATAAAAGATGCCAAGCTACTTCATTCAATGGTGACCCGTGAAAATTCAGCGACATTTAGAGGCGCTCCGAAAAGCCACGGCCTTCGTGCCCAAACCAAAACGCAAGTCAATGGGCTTTTTATGGCAGGCGCTTACACAGACACAGGCTGGCCAGCAACAATGGAGGGAGCAGTCAGAAGTGGAAAAAAGGCAGCCCAGATGGCGCTATTAATTAATAATGAGTAAAAAAACTTCCACACCCCCAAATATTTTAAATAGAGCAAAAGAGCTTGTAGAGCCTGCCTTGATAGAAGCCATTGATAGTCTTGCAACAGATACTGCCTTAGCGGCGAAATACCATTTTGGATGGGTTGATGAATCTGGAAATGAAATTGAAGACAGCAAAAAAGGGGGGAAAGGAATCCGCCCCGCCCTTGCTGTGCTATCAGCAGAATATGTTGGGGTAGCAACCAAGATTTCAACTCCTGGAGCAGTTGCCGTTGAGTTGGTTCACAACTTCTCACTCATCCATGATGATGTCATTGATAAAGATGAAGAGCGGAGGCATCGCCAAACGGTCTGGAAAGCATTTGGCATTGAAAAAGCCCTCTTAACAGGAGATGCGCTTTTGGCACTTGCTTTCCAAGTTTTGCTCAGAGCTGATGAAAACACTCAGGCAGCAGTGACTCAACTAGCAGAGGCTACCTCACAAATGATTGCGGGGCAACAATTAGATATGGCTATAGATTCTTCTGCCACAGTTAAGTCTTGTGAGGAGATGGAGGCAAAAAAGACTGGCGCTTTGCTGGCATGTGCTTCATCCATTGGTGCCATATTAGCAGGGGCAGAAAAATCGCAAGTGGAGTCATTACACACCTATGGCCTTGAGTTGGGGTTGGCATTCCAAGCCATTGATGATTTGCTTGGTATTTGGGGCAACCCTCAAGTTACGGGTAAGCCAGCAGGAAATGACATTAGGGAAAATAAACGTTCTCTCCCAATTGTGATTGCTTTAGAAAAAATTGCTGCCCGCGATAAAGAGCAAAATGCAAAAAACCAAGATTTCCCCAAAAAGCAAGATTTTCTTCGGGCGCTAAATACAGATAAAAAAACTGAAAGCGACATTCAGGCAATCGTTGACACACTTGATGAGCTATGTGCAAAAGAAGCCACACAAAAAATTGCTAACCGACACTTAGAATCGGCTTTAGTTGCCATAGATGAAAAAAATATAGCAGGCAAAGAGCTTTATGAGCTTGCCGAATTTGTCATACATAGAAATTTCTAAAAAAATTCTCTAAGCAAAAAGCAATTCAAAAAGGCTTCTAATTTGTTTTTACAATTTTTAGTGTTGCTTTTTATAGCTCATAGCATGCTTGACAACTTTCTTTAGAGATGGCGTGGGGAGTGGGTCTTTAGGTTTGAAGTTGATACATCCTTTCCCAGTTTTTATTTTGGGATGCCTTTTCTTGAATTCAGCTAGATGTTCAGCACTACAGGTATATAAAGAAATATAATTCTTTTGGTTGGCAAGTGCTACCCAGCCCTCTTCATATCTATAGGTTGGCATTTTGTAGTCCATAGAGATTTCAGCCGTTGGGTAGAGGTCTACTATTAGCTTGTGGAGTTTGTAAATCATATCCTTTCTATCGGATGGCACAGCAGAGAAATATCTTCCTACGTTTTCTTCAAGTGAGTTCATTTTTTTAGCCTTACTTATTTTATACCTATGTTTGTTTTAGGGTAGCTCAGTCACAATTTTTCAACTTGGAATGCCCATTTGCTATCAATATCTCAAATCTGGATATACTGGCCCAAGCAACTCCTCGCTGTTGCAAAACCTTTTGACATTTTCTTTAATGCGGTCAACGAGCAGGGCAATTCCCATTTCAGGAGTGTTTGCAGTGTGAGGAGTGATTATGCAGTTTGGCAAATTCCATAGGGGGTGGTCGTCGGGAAGAGGCTCTGGCTCTGTGACATCTAAACCCGCCCCAGCAATCGCATCTGTAGAAAGTGCTTCTACCAAAGCATTGGTGTCAATGTGTTTTCCTCTTGCTACATTTATGAGCCAGCAGTTTTTCTTCATAACCGAAAGCGCTTTTTTGTTGATGATGTTTTCAGTTTCTTTTGTTAGAGAAAGTGCCAGCACAACTGAGTCAGCTTTTTGATATAGGTTCGCCAGAGCCTCAGGAGTGTGGATTTCAATCTTTGTTGCCCCTGTTTCATTTAAAGAAATCCCCAAAGGTCTCTTATGTCGGCGCACTATATGAATATTGCATTCAAAGGGCAAGAGGAGCTTAACAAGTTCTTCGGCAATCCCTCCACCGCCAATTATTAAAACGGTAGCACCAATAAGATTTTCACCAATTGGCGCCTCCCAAGATTTTGCCAAAATATAAGTGTTGAGTTGACGAAACCCTGCAAGCATTAGGGCAAGCGCCATTTCAGCAACTGGTCTGGCATAGACACCTTTGCCACAAGTCCATTTATATTTTTTCTTGTACTGAGCCAGCACCTCTAAAAAAGGCTCAATCCCAGCGTATGGAAGTTGAATCCATTCTAGGTTTGGTGAATAATCTGGGTGGTTCTCATCAAGTATTTCTGCCAGCCGTTCTGGTTTAAAAGGGCGGGCAAAGATTAGCCCTTCTGCCTTGTTGTGGGCAACAAGTTCTGCCCCACCTTCTTTAATAGCATTCTCTAGTTGAGAAATTACGCGCTTACTACAATCAAGCGAGATTAGGCGAGACACAGTTTGGATATTTTAAGAAGTTGGGTCGCAATTATTTATTAAGACAATTTATTACGACATTATTT
>JAHRAM010000214.1 GCA_020027305.1 Acidimicrobiia bacterium
ATTTCCAAATAATTTCCAAATAATTTCTTATAATTTTTTGGCTATTTTTTGTTAAACCTCTATTAGATTATGGCACTAGGGTAAGACATTATTTGTGGAAATGCTGTTGTTTTCCTGTGACTTTTTCCCAATTCCCACTGAATAACCTGTGGAAATCAGATCAATTTAAGAAATTAAGAAGAAGCTGCCACTATTTCTACAATAACGGCAAACTTAACTTCTTCGTGGGGATGTATTTGAACTTGAAGTCTTCCCAGTTCTTTCATTGGGTTTGAAAGATGAACTGCCGATGCTTCAATTTCTACATTGTGGAGTCGCTCAAGCTCGCTCACGATTTCAGCTGGCCCCACCGACCCATAAAGTCCACCCTCTTCATTTGTGGGTGCAGAAATTGTGAGTGTTGTATTGTCTAGACGACCAGCGACTTCTTTTGCTGTCGCCAAGTCTTGACTTGCTTTTAATTCTCGGTTTTTTTGCATCTCTTCCGCTTTTTTCTCTAGCCCCGTTGTGGCACGGAGAGCAAGCCCTTTTGGGATTAAGTGATTCCTAGCATGTCCATCAGAAACTTCTAAGATGTCACCCTTCTTTCCCAGCCCAGCAGCTTCTTCTAGCAAAATTATCTTCATATTTTTTTGGAATGTTTTTTATTGCAAGTCTTATTGCATGTCTTAATATGTGCCAAGTCTAAAAGTTATTTTCTCTGCCAGCACCATCTAGGGCATCATTGTCGCCCACATTGGTTACCCGCCTCTTTTTCTCCTCTTCTTTTAGCGACTGTTTTGTGAGTTTGGCGTATGCTTCTGCCTCTCTCTCATCTTCATACTCATCGCGATAGCCACCATAAGATCGTGTTAAACGTTGTGATGTTACTTGGCTAGTGAAAGGTAGAAGCGCCATTTCGCGAGCATTTTTAATTGCCTGTGCCACTGCGCGTTGTTCTTGCATTGTGTTTCCAGTTAGTGCCCGCCCACGAATTTTTGAGCGGTCAGAAATAAAACGTTTTAAAAGCTCTACATCTTTATAGTCAATGTAGTCAACTTTTATTTGGCTAAACACGCGGGGACGGCGTTTGAACTCGCGATATGTTCTACGGGAAGTTGAAGGTCTTTTCATTTTTAATGGCGCTACTACTCTTATACTCTTATTTTATTTTAGAGCGGTTATCCTTAAATGCCACATTTTGATTAAAAAGGCTCTTCGTCAAAATTGTCGCCAGAATCGTTTGACGTTTCACCACTTGATTCACTTGCTTGAGAATGGCTAGGCTCTTGTCTAGCCTGTGAAGTTTGTGAGGTGTTATTAAAACGTTCGCTTTTTGCCACATCCACTGTTGCCCACCTGAGAGAAGGTGAAACTTCATCTGCGATGATTTGAACAGAAGAACGTTTTTCGTTGTTTTGGGTTTCGTAGGTATTTTGGTCGAGGCGCCCAACTACTACAACGCGGCTCCCTTTAGCCAAATTTGACTTTGAGACGTTTTCTGCCAACTCTGCCCAGCAGGTGACTTCAAAAAATGAAACATTTTCACTTCCATCCCTTGTTCGCATATTCCAAGCCAGCCCAAACTTAGTGAGGGCTAGGCCGCTTTGGGTTGTGCGATACTCTGGGTCCCTAGTCATATTTCCGACAATGGTTATTGTATTTCCAAACATAATTTCTTTCCTTGCTTTCTATTTGTTTCTTGTTGTTACTTGGATAGTTTTTTAGATAGTTGGATAATGTTTGTAGATAGTTAGATATTTAAAAATTGAATTTTTATATTCCTACATATTTTTTAGCACATTCATATAACACACATATAATTCATATATTAAAATATATATAATTCACATATTAAAACACGCAATTATGTTTGTTCATTCGTCTCTGTTGACGTTACAAAGCTAGGCAACTCTTCTGAATCTGTAGTGTCTTCTAAGACTGTAGGGTTTTCAGAAGTGTCAAAGGTTTCTACAGGGTTAGTTTCTGGTGCAATTTCTTCAGACGGGCTATTTTCCAATTCGCCCTCAGACGCCCTATTTCTTGGCTCAAAATATTCATTTTTTTCTGTTAGGTGGTGTGTAAACATAGTTTCAGCCCCGCTGGCACGTAAATCAGCACGTCGTTTTACTTCAGCATCAGGGAGCAATAAAATCTTTTGGCGAACTACGGCATCAGAAAGATTCATAGGTCGTTCTAACTCAGCTAAATCTCCTTCGGCTGTAAATTCCAACACGATATAGTAGCCTTCGGTTTTGTGGTTGATTTTATAGGCAAATTCACGGAGCCCCCAAGTATCAGTATTTGTGATGGCTCCGCTCAGATTTCCAACCTCACGTTCCATTCCATCAAGTATTGCTTGCCGTTCATCCTCTTGGGCGTCACAGTCAAAGATAATCATTATTTCATATGTTCTCATTTATATTGATAAGCCTAGCTTGTAGGTGAGACAAAATTACATATAGATTGAAAAATCTTATTCGCCCTATCTATTGTTTTCACTATTTTTATTGTTCATCTATTGCTCATCCCCAATGGCCAACATATGCCCGTTACGGTTGCCCACATATATTTTCCCTTTCCAAACGACTGGGGTGGATTCCACCACACCTTCAAGGCTGACCTTCCATAAAAACTTAGGGAATGAACGTGGGCCAGTTCCTAATTCTTCATTGTTGGGGTTTGAAAAGGAAGCAACGTCATAAGCGCGAAGTTCATAAATTCCAGCTGTTTCAGAAGGAACTGCGACAATTAATGTTTCATCAACTACCACAGGGCTAGACCAAATTTGGTCGCGGAATTGCTTTTGCCACAATATCTGTCCATCATTTCGGTCGATTGCCAAAAGTCGTCCGCTGTCGGTTGTGGCGTAGACAACTTCGCCAGCAATGGCAACAGTTGACCAAACCCCTGAGGTATTTGGAATATTTGGTGTAAACCCTCTATCGGTTATCGACCAAACTAGAGGGTCTTCTTGTAGAAGTGGATTAAGTTTTATAATTTGCCCAACTTCATCTCCTCTCTCAGTCAGGCGGTCGCGCTCAACACCTACATATAACATTCCCTCATCATCGGCCACAATTGTAGAATCTACATCATCTCCTGCCCAAAAACTAAACACTTTAACTGGAGCTTGATTTCTTTCTAGTGGCTCTAAATTCCACCCTTGAATTAGCCCACCTGAGTTTGCAAAATACACAACCTTTCCTACTAGCACGGGTGAACTTTCTATAGAAACATTTTCGTCGCGCAATCCTCCATTTTCTCGCTCTAAATCAGCAAATAGTTCATCGGTATAACTTGGCAAGAAATAAATTTCACCTACGTCTAGTTCTGCAAAGTTATCTGCACCAAACCCTCGGTTTAGTTTGATGACATGGAATATAGAATTCTCTCCCCCTGCTAGTAAAAAGTCATCAACCAAAAGCGGTGAAGAATCCCAGTCATCATTCCAATATGTGCGTGGCAACTCTTGGTCAGTTAGGGTTGGGTAGTCAGCCCTCAATTTCCAAATTTCTTGAGCAGAAGTATTTGCGGGGTCGTATAAGCTAGTGGCATGTAGAATGTGGTCAATGGCAATTACCCTTAAATAATTATCGCGCGATCCAAAATAAATGAGCCCATACCCTTCAGGGTCAAGTGTCACTGAAGTCTTAATAATGTCACCAGTGGGAAATGGTGCGGCAAGTATCTTGCCAGTATCGGCGTTTACAAAATGCACATTGTAGTCATAGGCTCCAAAGATAAGCCACTTTATTATTCCTCGATCTAAAATTGCGGGTTGCCCAGTCCACCCAGTTCCACACCAGAGGCTTTCTACTTCTAGGTCAATTGAGGTTCCACACAATTTTTTAGGCGCGGGCGGCGACTCAGGTTCTGATTGCGTGGGTTCAGGTTGGGCTTGCTTTTTTATGTTGCTAATAGGGTAACGCCACAAGATCTTTGGGTTAGAAGGAATTGGGCCAACCCCATAGAAGTTTCGAGTCGGGTTTCCTCTAAATGTAAGAACCCCTTCAACACGAGTTGCTTCAACTGGCACCCATGGTTTTCCAAATTGTGCTTTTGGATTTACACGTAGTCCCTCTTGCGAACGGAGAGGAACAGTAGCTAAGGTCATAGTAATTGTTGGGCGCTGTGCTTTAACAAAAAATGATATTGTGCCATATATGAGAATCGCAAGAAGTACCCCGCAGGCCACAGAATAAAATGCGATTCTTTGCCAGCTACCTTCTATGTTTTTTTGTTTAGTATTCACCTTAGTTATTATTGATGTTGGGATTTAAGTTGCTAGGTGCTTAAAAGGTTTTAAGTCTCTAGCTTCTAATTTAGATTATTTTATCTATATTAGGTTGCCTGCAATTCATTTTGTGATGAATGCTATTTTGCCCTATTTGCTCTACAGTTCTTCTATTTTCGCCTAAATGCTCTATCAAGCAGGGGGGTTTCTTTGCCTTTAGGGTCTATTCCATTTTTAGAATTAGAAGGAGAACATTTTGAATGGGTTGTAAAAACAGAGTGAGCTTCATTTGTAAAATCTAACTGCTCCTGAGGCACACTGTTGCTCTCCCAGCTAAGCTCCCAGCCCACTGGTGGTTTATAGGTTTGAGCATGTTGGTCACAAATATATATTCGTGCCATCAGCCCATTTTCAATTTCTGCCCCAGCAGTGTCATAAGCAGAAAACGTACAAGATTTTTCTACCACATTGTAGTTGCATTCCCAATAAGCAATCTCTTTGCAATTGGTGATGGAGCATTCAACTTCATCATTGTTGTTATTGTCGCTGTCGTTGTTATTGTTGTCTTGTTTTTGGGAAGCGCGCATATCGCCATCTTGAGTGCTACTTGCCCCGTTCTGGGAGCGATAGACAGCTTGTTTGCCTTCCGAAGAACTGATAAAAAATTTAACGCTCATTTGCCATTATAATATTAGCTAAAAAAGAAAAATCAAAAATATCGATGTGTGCT
>JAHRAM010000011.1 GCA_020027305.1 Acidimicrobiia bacterium
CTGATATATTGAGGCTCTTTCTACGCCAGCCATGACTACCAAATAAAGGGGTCGTTCAAAATGGCTTCTTCCATTTTGCGCTATTTGCGAGTCATTTTGCGAGCTCTTTTTGCTTGTTCCAGTATTGTTTCTATATATCTCTGGTAATTTTCTGATATGTCAACTAGCTCGAGCTGTTCTGCAATTGTGGTTTCTTTGAATTTTTTGTGTAAGGCAAATATTGCTTCCATGATAAATCCAGCAACCATATGATCAACGTTGCGAAAAGATAGTCTTACTAATCGGCCTTTCTCAAGAGCCTCTAAAATTCGTGGATAAACCAGTTTGCCGTCGTCTGCTATAAGCATGCAGGTAGATTCAACTATCTCATCAATAAATATCTCAACAGGTGGCAGGTGTGTTTTGCCGTTGTTGGATTTCCACTTTCCATTATTGGAATTGTCAACAGGGTTTGGGGCGGTTCGGTTTTTGAATTTAAGCAAATTCATGGTTCTCTCCTTATAGTTTAGAGGGTTTATTTTAGAGAGATATTACACTTTACCTGTAACAATTTTATAACACTTTAATTTCCCAACTCACGATAATTTCGTAATTTAAGAATTAAGAGAACTTAGCGATTCAAAAGTTTCTTATTCTCAGTCAAAACAAGAACGTCAACGAATATTTCTTTTTCTGCCTTAAAATGATAAGTTGAAGCCTGTTTGACATTTTGCATAGTTAGATAAAGTCCCCGTTAATAATAGCTTCTTCAATCCTTCGCTGTTTTCGCGACAGCTTTATAGTCTCTCGGTAAGTTTCAATGGTCATTTCCAAATATTCCATTTCTTCCTTTGAAATATCAATTATTTCTAGCAATGCTTTAATTTTCTTTTCTGGGAATTTTTTGTATAAGTTGCCAATGGCAACAGTTGCAAAAACTGTTGTCATGTTTTTAACGTTGCGGAAAGACAGCCTTACTCGCCGATTTTGCTTTATGGCATTAGAGACTTTCTCACAAATTGTCTCGGCGTCGTTATAGGTAAGGAATTCTGTGCTCTTAACCACTCCATCGATAAATATATTAACGGGTGGTAGTGCCGCAGTAGCCTGTCTCCTGCCATTGCCAAAAAGCCTTCGCTTTCCATTAGCGGAATCGCCAGAACTAGGTAAACTAGGCAGGGTTCGGTTTTTGAATTTAAGCAAATTCATGGTTCTCTCCTTATAAGTTTAGAGGGTTTATTTTCGAGAGATATTACACTTTGTCTATAACAATTTTATAACACTTAAATTTCTACTGCACCTAAGCAGATAATTTTTGGTTTCAATAGCTCTGTGGAAATTTTATAACACTTAAATTTCTATCGTGTTTAAATATATAAAAAATATATAAATTGGCAGTTTGGGAAATATACATTTTTTAATTAGAAATTTAATTGGGAAAATTGGAAAATTGTGGGGAAAATTTATATGGAATCGTCCGCAAGATTTATGTTGCAAATGTTACGTTGTAGGGTAAAAACTCATAGGGAAAAAGGTAAAAATTCATAGGATAAAAAAACTTGCTGGAGAAAGGCAAAAATTTATAGGAGAGGGAGAAAGCTCATAGGATCTAAGGCAATTTTGTATTCTTTGCCAATTTTCAAATGTTTGTGAGTGGCAATCTGTAAATTAATAGAATTATTTTGCAAGCCAATAGGGCTATCTTGTGAATCGACAAGATTATTTTGCTGGTTGCCTTGGTCTTGGTCTTGGTCTTGGTCTTGGTCTTGGAATGGAATCTGTGCTTGAAGTGAAATTTGGGCTATATATTGCATCCCTGAAAATTTGATTGCTGTGACGCTCCCCTTTAAGATTCTGTACCCTTTTTCGCTTAAAACTTCACTTTCTTTCATTTTTTCACCCAAAACCCCATCTCTTTTTAAACCCCCATCGTTTGTCAAACCCTCACCGCTCCCCAAAACCCCATCGTTTTTCAAATTTTCGCTCAAAGCCACCCCATCGCTGGTGGAGTCAAAAATTTCCACGCCCTCAGGCATTATTAAGATTTTTTTTGTGTCAAGAGGCAACTTGTGATGCTTATGCTCATACACGCCAAATGGGCAAATCAATTCACCGCCCTCACCAATTTCAACTTTAAATTGATTGTGGAGTCCCAAAAATGATGCTGTGTAACTATCTGGAGGTCGGTTCCTAAGCTCTTCAGGTCGTCCAATGCTATGAATAGTGCCATCCCCCATTATTGCCAGCCTATCGGAAACAAAAAAGGCCTCTTGAAGGTCGTGCGTCACATATAAAGCAGGTATTTTTTGACTCTTGATAATCTCACATAGCTCAGCTGAAAGGCTTTCTCTAAGTGTTTGGTCAAGAGCTGCCAATGGTTCATCTAGCAGCAGCAATTTAGGTTTGGTCGCCAAAGCTCGCCCAAGCGAAACTCGCTGAGCCTGCCCGCCAGAAAGCGATTGGATAGGTCGCTTTTCAAACCCTTTCAAATTAAGAATTTCCAGCAACTCAAAAACTCTGTTTGCGATTTGAGTTTTGCTAAATCTATCTGCCCCCTTGACACTCTTTAACCCAAAGGCAAGGTTTTGAAAAACATTTTTGTGGGGAAACAGCAAATGGTCTTGAAACACCAACCCGAAATTTCGCTTATTTGGGGCAAGCGCATATTTAGGAGTTGAGATTTCGTTACCCTGCCATTTGATACTGCCTGATTGAATTGGTAGCAACCCTGAGACAGTATATAGCAAGGATGATTTTCCACAGCCTGAATGCCCGAGCAAGCCAACAATCTCATTTTCGCCTACCTCTAAGTTCAGGGCATCAATCACCTGGTTTTCACCACGAACAACCCTTAGATTTTTTATTTCTAACATTTATAAAATCTGAAGTTGCCCCGAAGTTTGCCCTGCACCTCCACTTCGACTTCCATCCCCACCTGCACCCCCACTCCCACTTCGCAACCCTCCAGAGATATTTCTTTTAGATTTGATGTTTCCAAACCGCATCTGGGAAAATCGAACGCCCCCAACTCTGTCAATCAAAAAAATAACGACCCCCAAAACTAAAATCAACACAACTGAAAGTGCCATTGCCTGCCCATAAGACAATACCCCTGGACGACCCAGCAACCTAAAAATAGCAGTAGGAATTGTCGGTCGGTCAGAACGTGCTAAAAATGAAGATGCCCCAAACTCCCCCATTGATATGGCGAATGCAAAACCTGCGCCGACAACCAACCCCCTTGAAACAATCGGCAACTCAATCCTCAAAAAAGTTGAAAGAGAATTTGCCCCGAGTATTTGTGCCGACCAGCGAAGTCGCTTATCCATAGCCCTAAGCTGTGAAAGCACTGGGCGAAGAACAAACGGCATAGCAATTAGGCAATGTGCCAGAGGAACAATAACCCAACTACTTCGCAAATCAATGGGGCTGTCTAGCGAAATAAGATAGCCAAGCCCAAGCGCAACAGATGAAACCCCTAGAGGAATTAAAAATAAAGGCTCCACAAAAAATGCAAGACGGGGAAGTGAAAAAATAGCAAATGCCGCCAAACCTCCCAGCAAAGTTGCCATAGCCGTTGCCACCACAGCATAAGTAAGGGAATTCAAAATAGCCTCTTTTAGATTTACGACATTTGCCCCAGCGTCAAATAAAGCAGTATATGAACCTAACCCAAATCCACTAGATTGCGGAGCAAACGATTCCAAAACAAGTGAAATAAGCGGAATAAAAAGCACTACCGAAGCAATTAAAAACGCCAAGCCCGCCAAGCCAAAATGCCGCTTATGAGTAAGCCTCAGCCTACTATCAGCCCCCGCACTTGCCCCCGAAATAGATTTTGCTGCCCTGCTATTAAAAAAAGCCATCAGTGCAACCGTCAAAAGCTGTAGCAAGGCAAGAACCGCTGCCGTTTCAAAATCGCGCCGAGAAATTGCATAGCGCCATATTTCAGTATCAAGGGTTGCACGTCTTGAGCCTCCCAAAATCAAGATGACCCCAAAAGAAGTGAAGGAAAAGAAAAACGTTAGAGATGCTGCTGTTATGACCGATGCCTTCAACCGAGGCAATGTGATTTGAAAAAAGGTTCGCAAAGGGCTTGCCCCCAGCACCCGTGCTGCAAGCTCAGCTCGATTATCAAGTGATGCCCAGTGCCCCCCAACAATCCGCACCACTAATGCAAAGTTGAAAAAAGTATGCGCCAGTAAAATCGCCCAGACACTGTTATCTAGCCAACCTCTTATTCCAAGCCAATTCTGTGCCGCCAAAACCGCACTTGCCACCACTAGAGTTGGCAAAACAAAGGGAATTATCAACAGTGCTGAAAGAATTGCCTGCCCCCTAAATTTAAAACGCCCCAGCAAGACAGCCATTGGAAAAGCCAGTGCCAAAGTCAGCCCTGTTGAAAGTGCAGCCTGCCAAACGGTAAACCAGACTATTTTCCAAGTGCCGGTGTCGCCCCAAACATCTGCCAACCCACTGGCACTAACCCCTCGCCCAATAATCGCTGCAATCGGATAGCCAAAAAACAACGCAAGAAAAGCCAATGGCAATAACCCAACATAAATAGGCGTGAGCTTTTTCACAGAGTTCAACGTTAATCCAATTACCTAAAATCCAATTACCTAAGAACAATATCTGTCCATTCATCTGTCCATTGATCCACTTTTTCAGCGATAAGGTCAGGCGCGAGGCTGAGTGGATTTTCAATTTCCACCGCATGGTTTTTATAGGCTTCAGGAAGCTCAACATCACCATTTGCTGGATTGATAAATTGAGTTAGCGGAATTTCTGCTTGGTATTTTCTAGACAAAAGAAAATCAATAACCCTCTTTGCTGCATCTGTTTTTTCTTGGCTTCTGCCCGAATCTCTTATTAGCCCGACAAATTCAACTTGGCGAAAACATCCATCTTTTATCACACCTGTGGGTGGAGTTTCAACCCCATCAAAAACAACAGAAGCAACAGGGCTCCCCGCATAAGAAGTAACTAACGGTTTATCTCCCCCACTGGCTTGAAACTCAGTGAAATAGGCTTCACTCCAATCGCTGGTAATCTCTACGCCATTTTCTCTAAGTTGCCGCCAATAGTTTTTCCAGCCCGCTGCAGAATCACTGCTATCCCCATACTTGGCGATGGTTGCCAGCAAAAACGCTAGACCTGGTGTTGAACTCTCTGGATTTTGGGTGACGAAATGGTTTTTATATTCAGGCTTTAGCAAGTCATCTAAATTTTTTGGCGGTGGATTTTCTGCGCCATAACTATCTAGCCAGAAATTGATACAAACATCACCATAATTAATGGGGGTGGCGCAATTGTTGCCCCCAACAATTCGAATGCTCTCTGGCACAGAATCAATTTCTACTGCTAGGTAGGGCGAAAAAAGATTTTGCGCTAACGCCTCAGATATTTGTATGTTGTTCAACCCAAATGCAACATCGGCCAGAGGGTTGTCTTTTGTAATAACAAGCTGTGAAAACAGTGTGCCAGAATTCCCACCTTTTTGAATTTCGATTTTGATGTTTTCTTGTGCTTCAAATTCCTTCAGCAACTTATCTGGAATCTCAAAGGAATCATAAGTAATGAGCTTGACGGTTTGCTTGGCTGTAATAGGGGCTGGCGGCGACCCAGCTTCGTGGCAATCTGTATTTACGCCACCTTGAGTATCGCCATTTGTATCGCCATTTACATTTGTGCTACCACCGCTATGATTACAAGCCGAAAAAGCAAAGATTAAGGCAAAAAGCCCTAAACTTAGAGCTATAAGTTTCTTTTTCATGTTCTTTCCTCCGCTGGAATTACCCAGATCAGGTTCTATGGGTCGGCATCTGCCCTCTCAGCTTGCTTCCATTCTTTATGAAAGCATGCTCCCCAAATCTCTTTTGTCAAAATTACTTTAGCATATTATTTTTCAAATATATAGCAGCTAAATTTAAAAGAGCTAGATGAGCACAAAATAAGTATGGAAATAATATAATTTATTGGTGGGGACAATTCAAGTTAATGAGTCAAGATACAAAGCACATCAAGCGGTTAAAGGTTGAGCTCACCAGCTGCCAAGGCCCCGTTTGGACTTGGCGGAAAGTCGGCGCAAAGCACCCCAAGGGTGAGATTTCTGCTGACATGCTAGAAAAAACTGCCAGCCAAGGCGATGAGCTATTGATAGAGGTAAGCACCGACATAGACGGGCTTTTAGTGGAATCTGTAATTTCAGAAAGTGAAAGCGAAAGTGAAAATGGGAAGAATGGCTTTCAAACCCTTGAACGTGTGGGAGAGGAAGATTTTAAGCCAGTGCAATGGCTATCTAATGGCAAGCCCAAAAAACCCAAACAGCACAAAAAATCTAAAAAGCAAAAAACTAAAGCAAATAAGTTTGAAGAAATGCCTGCTTCAAAAGTTCCAAAAGGCGCACCCGGAAAAAAGCTCCGTCCAAAATCTGAGCATAGGACAAACTGGCAAAAAGGTTTTACTGAAACTGATGAAAAACCAACAGAGAAAAAGCTGGCAGCCCTAATCGTGGAGCATTGGAATTTAGGCAAAAAAGACCAAAAGAAAAAATTTGAACAATTTGGCAACTACGCAAAGTGGCTCAACTCCTGAGCATAATGTGGAACGAAAAAGTCAAGATGACCATTACTTT
>JAHRAM010000033.1 GCA_020027305.1 Acidimicrobiia bacterium
TTGCAAGCACGGGAGATGTTGCCCGCTGCCGAAGCAACCGATTATCTTTTAGACCTCCGCCTTCAGCTTGTAGCTATTAGTGAATAAATAGCTTTTACAATTCCTAATACTTTTTTAAGTTCTGGCGCTTTTTGAATTCGTAATGTCGTGAGGATTGCTTTTAGTGTTGCGAAGGTAGTCTCACATCATTTCTAGAAAAGAAACCAACATTTTCAATTTTGTTTTTTTATATTGAAATTGTTCATATTTCAATTTGAACAATTTTTGATAGAACTTCCTTTGACAATATTTGAGAAAAATTTAATTTGATTTACCTCGTCATTTTCCAAAAATTGTCTCACCCACACTTTAAGATAAAAATATGAAAAGAAAAATTATAAGACCGCAGGGAGTGCAAAATGCCTGAACTTGATTTCAAAGGCAAGCAGCACATTTATGCTCATCATCTAACTGTGCCAGTACGAACATTAGAGGTGAATGCGTCAAAGTCTTTTTCCTCTAGCAAAACAAAGCCCTCATTAGATGACAACTTAATTATTCATGGTGACAATTTGGATGCATTAAAGGCATTGTTGCCGAGCTATGCTGGAAAAATAAATTGCATATATATTGACCCGCCCTATAACACTGGTAATGAAGGCTGGTCATACAATGATAATGTTAATAGCCCAATCATGCAAGAGTGGTTAAGGATTAACGGGGTGGTTGATACTGAAGATCTTGAAAAGCACGAAAAATGGTTGTGCATGATGTGGCCCAGACTCCAATTGTTAAAGGAACTCTTGGCAGATGACGGTGTCATTTTTATTTCCATTGATGACAACGAACAACATCATTTACGGATGGTAATGGATGAAATTTTTGGCGAAGAAAATTTTATTGCAACACTAATTTGGAATAAGAAAAACGTTGTTCAAAATGACGCAAAATATTTTTCTGTAAATCATGAATACATTGTTTGCTATGCAAAAAACATTAAAAAAACCATTTTTAATTTGCTTGACAGAACAAAGGAACATGATGCTAGATATTCAAACCCTGATAATGATTCTAGAGGAGTATGGACAAGTGTTGCCCTGCAGGCAAAAAGTGGGACGGAAAATAATGTTTACGAAGCTGTTTTTTCAAATGGTGTAAAATGGAAACCAACTGCGGGAACATTTCCAAGATTAACTAAAGAAAGTTTGATGCAGGCATACAAAGAGGGTCGTTTGTGGTTTGGAAAAAATGGTAAGAATGTTCCACGTCTTAAAAAATATCTTTCAGAGGTTAAGCAAGGTGTTGTCAGTAACTCAATTCTTTTGTCAGATGAGGTCGGCTCAACACAATTGGCAAAAGAGAATTTAAAGACGATATTGAATAAAAATATTTTTGAGACGCCAAAGCCAATTGATCTAATTAAAAGGTTTGTAAAACTTGCTACCGATAAAAATGGAGTCGTCTTAGATTCTATGGCTGGCTCTGGTACCACTGGGCATGCAGTTTTAGAATTGAACAAAGAAGATGGCGGTAACCGTAAATTTATTCTTGTCGAGTGTGAAGATTATGCTGACAAAGTCACAGCTGAAAGAATCCGCCGTGTAATCAAAGGAGTTCCTAAAGCAAAAAATGAAAATCTAAAAGAAGGGCTTGGGGGAAGTTTCACATTTTGCAAATTGGGTGGTGAAATTGAGCTTGAGAGTATGTTGACTGGCAAACATCTTCCCAGTTTTGAGTTGCTGGCAAAGCATCTTATCTATATTTCACTTGGTATATCACCAGATAAAATTTCAACTGGTCAAAAAGACGGTTTTTTCTATGAAACAGAAACTACAATGTATTACTTGATTTACGAACCCAAATTAACATTTCTCCGTAGCAATGAATCCGCCCTTGATGAATTTGCGGCCGAGCGAATTGAAAAAGAAATTAAGAAAAAGAATAAAAATGCTGTTGTATTTGCTTCGCACAAATTTATCACGCAAAAAGATTTATCAGATATGAACATAACATTTAGCGGGTTGCCTTATGCTGCCACTTAAAAATTACCAAGAGCGGGTGTTGGAACAATTAGATATGTTCCTTGAAAGCCTAAAAGAATCACATTTAGAATTTGAAAAAATTGCAGATTCAATGGGGCGCGAAAGCGCAATTGAAATTGTAAACCCTCCAAGACGTGCATGGGAAAGATTAAAAAACATTAATGCCTTGCCAAGCACTACAAAAGATGGCGAAACCGAAATTCCAGATTATGTTTCTCGCACTGCCGCTTCTGGCGAATCAATTCCTCATGTTTGTTTTCAAGTTCCAACTGGTGGGGGCAAGACGTTATTAGGTGTTTCAGCTCTTGAGCGAATAAAACAAGATACAGGGTTTGTTCTTTGGATTGTTCCATCAAAAGCAATCTATGAGCAAACTATAAAGGCATTTAAAAATCGTGAACATCCATATAGAGAAGCTCTTGAAAAAATATTAGGGCGGCGAATTAAAATTTTAGAAAAAAATGACCGATTTACAGCCCAAGATATTGATAACTATCTTTGTATAATGTTGCTCATGTTGCCTTCTGCAAACCGCCAGAAAGGAAAAGAGTTCTTAAAAATTTTTAGAGATAGTGGGCAGTATCGCTCATTTTTTCCAGAAGAAGATGATGTTGTCGCAAATGATAATCTTTCAAAAAAACATCCCGATTTAGAAAAAAATAAAATTAGCAAAGTTGTTAAGC
>JAHRAM010000091.1 GCA_020027305.1 Acidimicrobiia bacterium
ACCTCTTCAAGACTACCTGAGTCAACTTTATGCACAATGACTTGCTCATCAGATTTATATGTAAATATTATATAGTCAATAATATTTTCACCTATAAATTCTAAAGAAATGGATTCCTCGCCCTCTCCTTCCCAAATGGCTTCAAAATTTCCATCATCTGAAAGAACAAGGGCATCCTTTTTTATTGCTCCAGATTCTATAAATACTAAAAGGTCTTCTTCTGACTCTTCATTTATTTCAATTCCATCCTCAGCGGCAAATTTTCTGATATCTTCAATTCGCTTGACAAATTCTTTTTTGCTATTAAATGTATTTGATTGTTTGGCCTTGGCAAGAGTGTCTTTATCTAATTTTTCCATTGCAAAATAATCGCTTTGGTTGCTTTAAATTGTATTCTACCTTGACATTGAGGCAGTTGAGATGGCTGGCTCTTATAAAAAGACCTAATTATTTTTTGAGATGGAACTTTAATTGTTCTAAAAAAGAAACCTTTTTTGCTTAAAAAAGATGTGCTTAAAATGTACTTGCTAGAGAGTGAATTAAATATGGTGGTGTGATAACGAATGCAAATCATTCAAAGCACATATTTCTACCAATTCACCAGCGATTAACTCGGCTTGCTCTTCATCATCATTGATTGTTGGCAAGCCCTCAATTTCAGCATGAGAAATATTTGCTAGCACACCTTCTTTTTCATCAGCTGGTTTCGGCTTATGGATAACTTCTATATCATAATTTACTTTAGTATTGTTTGAAATTTCCCGTATGCTACCCACTTGCAATTCTGCAAACCATCCATTTTTGTTTAAATCATACCCACTACTCATTACCCGATACACTTCATTTATACAATCGTCCTTACTTTCGAAACCCAATTTTTCCAACCAATTAACTGATAGACCGCTTTCACCTTTACGCAATTGAAATTTTACTCGTGAAACTTCACCTGCTTCAACAAACGATGGACCTATATACCTAACCACATGATCACGGCTAGGAATTTTATCTGGCTTCACAAATAAATCAAATTCGTAAGCTCTAATTCGAAAAGTAAATCTTTCACTTCGTCAAAGCTGCCTGAATTGACTTCTTGCACTCTTGATGAGTCGCTAGAGCGTTTTGAGAACATTATGTATTTAATAATATTTCCCCCAACAAATTCTAAAGCAATATATTCTCCATCTTCCCCTCTCCAAATGGCTTCAAAATTTCCCTCCTCAGTAAGAACAAGGGCCTTCTTTTTTATTTCGCCAGATTTTATGAAGTCAAAAAAGTCTTTTTCTGATTCGGGATTTATTTCAACACCATCTTCAACAGCGAATCCTCTAAGATTTTCAATTCTTTTCATAAAAGCAATTTTGTTTTCTGCACGTATTTCTTCTTCCTCACGTCTCTTTTCTTCTTTTAGTTCATGTATTAAGCGAAATGGCGCATTTTTTATGGCGAACTCCTCATATGCAATTACGGATTCTGGAACGGATAGCGTAATTTTCGCCCGTAATAAGGGAGTGTGACGCCACCACTCATTATCCAAACTATACGTGCCATCTCTTGACTCCATAGAACGCCCAAAAAAGACTGATGGTTCAGATTCCAAATCAGAATATTGCTGATTACCAATGGCTGTCTGACTCATGTTGTTTCCTCCTTGTTATAAATTGTCAATTTGTTTCCAATATTCTTTTCGCGCTTTCTCACTAGTCATGTCCAAAAAACAATCGATAATTTTATCATGTGCATTTTGATACCACTTGTTGATTTCTAATTTGGTTGAATCCTTTGACTTTCCACCTGCTCTAATTTCAAACATAAGGAGTGGAGATTTTGGCTGACTGGAGCCACCTTGAAGCCATCCATTTACAATACTTATCTCTAAGTCTAAATTGTTATCCAATTTGAAAAGGTAATTTGAGTTAGACGCCTGTAATGAGTCCGTTCCTGACTTTGTATCCAATACAGAAAATGAAGGGATGATTTCAATTGTGTCTTCTGGTCCATTCCAATAATCACATTTTTTGACTATATTAATATATATAAGTTCACACAAATCAATTTTAAGTTCTGTAGTGCCAACATCTTCTTTTACAAATCTCTCAAGAGTCTCTAGGTATCTATCAAAATTAGGTTTGATGTGCTTATCAAAATGTGGATATTCATTTTTATTTTTTTTCCAATTAAAAGTTATGCTGTCCTTTTGAATTTGAATTAAGCTAGTTTTATCTTCGGATATAAACCAATAATTCGGCATTGGAAAGGCTTCCTCTCGATTAAACGTCTCTGAAACCTCTAGGGAGGGTTGCTGCTTAACCACAGGAAAATCATCACGAATTCTTGCCCAAAACATGCCAATATGTTCGCTCTTTAACTGACGCAGAGGTGGGTCAAAATATGCAACAATGGCGATTTCATTGATTGGGGGATTTTCAAATTTCAGTGTCATAACAAAAACAGGTTAGCACTACGATATAACTTAGAATTTAATATACACAAAAATAGTTTATGGTGGGTTGCAGGGAGTCCATCTACCCAAAATAGACTTGTGACTTTTTGGAAGTTCTTCAAAAAAGCTGGTTTTGGGGATTCTTTACAGGAATTTACCTGAATTTTCTTCACGTTCCTTTCCTACTAATATATTATACTTATATTATTTACCTAAATGGCGTCAGTATTTTAATGCGTAATAACCATTGGGTTAACCCAATTTTTATTTTCGTATCTAAATTGTTAAAACTAAAACAAGGAAAATGCCCAAGTTAAAAAATTTAAAACAATTAAATTGGAGTAAAGCATTCACCTTTTTACTGAAATAAAATTCACCAATTAAGGTTCATCTCTCTAATTGTCGTCCCAATTTAAAGTTTTTAGCAAATTAGACACACCACTCAATACTATTAAATAGCTTCCAAATCTTTTTAGGCTAACTCGCCCACTTTTAAATTGTATCTAGGGCTTATAGTTGTCCCAATGGCACATATTTTCCTAAATACCAAACTGACAATTATAATAATGATTATAAATAAATAGAGAGGAGAAATTATGGCCAATCTTATAGCTGAGATAACACAAGAAATATACATACATGCAAAACGAGTTGAGAAAGCAAAAATATTAGCTGACAATGCAAAAGAGCATTATGAGGAATTACGTGACCAACTTAAACAAATGGTTGATACTAATGACCTCAAGGAGTCATCTCTTGAAAAAATTATAAAAAATTACACCCACAATGGACATAGGGTTTTTAGTTTAAAAAAGAGCATAAACAAAACAATCGACAAATACCTAATGAAAAAAGCTGAACCAGCACTTTATAGACAAATTTTTAATGATTTAGGTAAACCAAAATCAAAATTTGCTAAAGAAACAGAAATAATTTCCTTACACTTTTCTGAAACGTATTAGCATTAGTTAACTATTTCAAGATTCAGATTGTTTGGGAAGATTGCCAACTGTATCAATAGTTTTTAGACTAACTTGGAAAATAAACCATTTAAGTCTTGTCAGCTTCATCATGTTCAGACCATGAGCTTTCTCTGAGCTCTTTTAAAACTTCATAGAAATCAGTCCGCATTTTTAGTCGCGCGAGAAGGGCTTTTTGACAAACTGGTCGCGGAGGTTTTGTTTGAGGATTTTTCCGCTGGGGTTTCGGGGGATGGTGTCTAGCAGTTCTAGTTGTTCGGGGAGTGCTTGTTTTCTCAGCCCTGCTGCCAACAGAAACTCAACCATTTCTTCAAAAGTGATGGGGGTTTTATCTGATGTAGAAACCACAGCACAGACGCGCTCGCCCGTCACATCATCTGGCAAACCGATAACTGCCACATCTTCAATCTTGTCGTGTTCATATAACATGTCTTCAATTTCTTTGGCAGAAACATTTTCGCCGTGACGGATGATAACATCCTTCAGCCGCCCAGTAATAGTCACGAACCCATCCTCATCAATCACTCCCAAATCGCCAGTTCGGAAATATCCATTTTCGTCAAAGCCTTCCTCATTTAGCGCTGCGTCCATATAACCTCTGAGTTGCTGAGGCGACTTTGCCCTCAACTCGCCTTCCACTCCTGGCCCAGCCACTTCACCATCTGCCTTTACCACACGCAAATCAACATTTGGCAACGGGCGCCCCTCTGTCTCTGCCAGCTTTTCGTCTGGGTCTCCCACATCGCCCATTGTCAAAATCGGAACTTCCGTCAACCCCCAGCCAGACACCACGCCGA
>JAHRAM010000013.1 GCA_020027305.1 Acidimicrobiia bacterium
GAAACATACTCTCTTTCTTCAACGTCCCGTTGTGGTTGTTGGCAAGAAGGCAGTGGTTGGGCGACCTAAAGAAAAAGTTTTGGAATTGCTTTAAGGGTGCCCCAGTCATTCAAAAATCAGCAACTCAAAAATCAATAGGGGAAAACTTGTTGCCCTAATTGCCAGCTAAATTTTCAACCAGCAAATTTGCCAATTCGTTTATTATGGCAAATGCTCTGCTGTGTTCTACATCGCCTCCTGTTAGAGGGTCTGCCACTTGATCGGTTGGGCGCCCGATAACCGTTCCGCTAATAGTTCTATTTCGCCCGCTCATTTCAGACTCGCGATGAGTGTTCAGTTGGCTAACCCAGCTTGATAAATCTCGTGTACTTTTTGAAACACCGCCCTTTAAAACTTTGCTCGCCAAAACATCGCTGCTGCTGTCATTTTCTTGCCCCAGTGCCTTAATCAACCTAAGCAACTCCCCTGCCAAAAATGTATAATCTTTTGCAGGCGAAAACCGAGACACCACGCCTTGGGCATGTTCTCTTGTCATAGCAATCACTAAGTTTGCTTCTTCAACCAGTTCTCTTGTGAGCGCTTGGGATTTGTGGCTGTCGACTATGGCTTCTAATTCTGTGCGGGCGTCTAATTCTGTGCTGCCCTCTAAGTCTTTTCCCAATCCTTTTGCACTTCCTTTTTCGCTGCTATCTGCATCGCCACTTCCCAAGCCAGCCAAAAGTGCAGCTTTGGCAGATGGAGCCATTGGCGAATCATCCCACGCTAAAATCCCAGCCGAACAGGTCGCGATTTCTTTTCCAGCTATCCTTCCATAGTGGCGAACCAGCGCCTCACCAATAGCTGAACGCCAGATATTTCCAGTGCAAACAAACAGAATCATTTTTACAACTAAACTTTACTATTGAAACGGCAATTACAACATTTGGTATGTTATAAAACAAATCATTCAAGTGGGAACTAAAGATTAGCTTCAGAGAGCGAACACAAAACGTTCAAGTAAAAAATATGATACAAGCAAGATGACAAACGCAAACGAAAAAGCTGACCCATCGCAATCTAATCTTTCGCAATCTAATCTTTCTGGGGGCGACCATCCCTCATCTGAGTTGCCTATGGAAGGAATTAAAGTCGTAGAGTTGGGCGTCTGGGTGGCTGGCCCAGCAACTGGTGGAATTCTTGCCGACTGGGGTGCCGATGTTGTGAAAATCGAACCGCCAGAAGGTGACCCCGCTCGCATCTTTCAAAAAATGCTGGCTGGCGATATGGAATCTAATCCACCATTTGAACTTGACAACCGAGCCAAACGTTCCATTACCTTAGACTTCACAAAACCCGAAGGGCTAACGCTCGCCAAAGAACTCATCGCTGGCGCCGATGTTTTTGTGACCAACCTCAGAACTGGTGCTCTAAAAAAGCTCGGGCTAGACCACACCACCCTGATGGAACAAAACCCTCGCCTCATTTATTGTGGCATCACTGGGTATGGAACAAAAGGCCCAGACGCCGACCGCCCTGCCTATGATGTCGCTGCTTTTTGGGCGCGCTCTGGTATCGCTCACCAACTTAGTCTTTCTGGCGATGACCCGCCATTTCAACGAGGGGGCATGGGCGACCACACAGCTGGGCTGGCAGGAGCAGCTGCCATATCGGCTGGGTTGTTTAACCGAGAGCGAACTGGCAAGGGCAAGTTTGTTTCCACTTCTTTATTTCGGGCGGGGATGTATACCATCAGCTTTGACATCATCGTTTATCTGATGTGGGGGTTGGTCATCCAAACTGGAAAGCGGGAAACTATGGGCAACCCTGCCATCAACAACTACACCGCTAAAGATGGAAAGCGGTTTTGGGTTGTCGGGCTAGATGGGCATCGCCACTGGCCTCCGCTGGCTCGTGTGGTCGGGCATCCAGAATGGATGGAAGATGAGCGATTTAAAGAACCGAGAGGTCGTGCTGAAAATGCAACTACTCTCATCGGCATGTTAGATGAAGCTTTTGCGACTAAAGATATGGCAGAGTGGGAAGAAGAGTTTGCCAAAGAGCCTGACTTTTTCTGGGCGCCACTAAACAGCTTGGAAGACCTTTTGGTTGACCCCCAGTTTGAGCCAAGCGGTGCCTTGCTAGAGGTGACCGATGGAAAAACTACCTATCCAGCGCTTGCTACACCAGTAGATTTTGACGGCAAATCTCCACAGCCAAAAAGCATCGCCCCGCAAAACGGTCAACACACTGAAGAAATCCTTACCGAGCTTGGAAAATCTGGCGATGAAATTGAAAATCTCAAGTCAGCTGGTGTGTTAGGGTATAGCCATTAAAATCCGAGAGCGAAGCCCCTGGACAATTCTCTCGGTGACTATGGTTGGCATTGCTGCCACCACATTTCCCATCACCGTATTTTCAGCATCGCTACCAGAAGTTGCTGAGGAATTTAAGACCACAGTTCCAATCATCGCTTGGGTCATTGCTGGGCCTTTTTTAGCCATGGCACTCGCCAACCCAATCGCTGGGAAATTCGGCGACATTCGCGGACACCGATTTTCATATCTGCTGGGGTTTCTACTTGCCATCTTATTTAGCTTTGCAACTGCTGCTGCTTGGGATGCGGGCAGCCTGATATTTTTCAGAATTGTCGGCCAAGCTACGGGCGCATTCACTGGCCCAGCTACGGTCGCCATCTTGCTGACAAGTTTTCCCGCTCACCTTCAAAGTAAAGCGCTGGGATATTGGGGAACCGTGACCGCAATTTCCCCAGCCCTTGGAATAGTAGTGGGCGGGCCACTCATTGATGCTCTAAGTTGGCGCTGGGTGTTTATTATTGAAGGCGTGATTGTACTGGGTGCGTTTTTGTTTGCCCTGTTTATTATTCCCGATACAAAACCTAAGCCAAGAACCCCTATCGACTATTCTGGCATCTTATTCTTGAGTAGCGCTGTAGCGGCTCTTATGCTTGGGGTGAATCGAGGCGTAGAGTGGGGCTTTGACCACCCCATTGCTATCACTACCCTTTTCGTGTCGCCATTCTTGTTTGCTTTCTTTATCCTTAGAGAGCGGCGCATCACTCATCCATTCCTCCCGCTCGGCTGGTTTCGCCAGAGGAATTTCACAGGCCCAGTGCTAGTGAGTTTCTTTTTGAACTTTGCCTATTTGGGTGCTTTCAGCATCACGCCATTTCTTTTAGAACGTCTTTATGAATTTAGTATCACCCAACGATCTTACTTTTTGCTGATTCGCCCGCTGATGTTTGCCTTGGGGGCAGCCATTGGCGGAACCTTTCATGTAAAACTAGGGGCGAGAAAAATCACCTTAGTTGGAACCGCTCTGGTTGCCTTCGCGTCAATCTATATGGGGTTGGCTGCCCCATTTGAATTTATCCTCTGGTTGGTGCTGGGGCTGATATTTTCTGGCTTTGGGCATGGGGTTGTGCGCCCTTCTCTCATCACGAGCTTAAGCGAAACCGTGAGCGAACAAGACCTCGGCTTAGCATCAGGGGCTTTCAACACAGTCGGGTTGCTGGGAGCAAGCGTAGGAAGCAACTTGATGCTGGTTCTAGTTGGCGACACCTCTTCAACTAATACCTTTTTATATGTTTATTTTCTTGCGTTCGGGATAGGTGCGCTTGGCGTGCTAGCATCAGTGCTTATCAAGGGTGCGGATAGTGCGTCTGGCCAAAAGCTTGCTCAAAGCGAGTAACTATAAATACCTTTAGAAACAAATGCTCTTAGAGGCTATCAAAACCTAAAATTAAGTAGAAACACAAATAAAAATAAATGCCAAACTCTAAAACTCCTAAAATCAAACGCGCCCTCATTTCTGTTTATGACAAAACTGGGATTGTTGATTTTGGGCGGCGGCTGGAGGCTCTGGGGGTAGAGCTTATTTCCTCAGGTGGAACGGCAAAGGAACTTCGCGCCAATGGAATTTCTGTGGTTGAGGTTTCAGAGTTGACAGGTGTGGCAGAAGCTATGGATGGCAGGCTAAAAACCCTTCACCCAAAAATCTTTGGCGCCATCCTTGCTAACCTTGACAAGAAATCACACATTAAAGATTTGGGAGAGCTCGGCGAAACTCCAATCGGGATGGTTGTCTGCAACCTTTATCCTTTTTCAAGCGACCCTAACGTTGAACTGATTGACATTGGCGGGCCGTCAATGATTCGTGCTGCTGCTAAGAACTTTGCTTTTGTGGCATCTGTTGTCGACCCAACCGATTATGACGCCGTGGCAAAAGAGTTAGAAAATGGCAACCTAACCCTGAGCGATGGAACTCGGCAGAACTTGGCGAAAAAAGCCTTTGGTGTGACTGCGAAATATGACCGCCAGATTGAAGAGTGGTATAGCAATCTGGTTTTGGAAAATAGCGAACAGAACAAAAAAGATAGCGAAAAGGGTAGTAAAGAAAAATCTGAGCGCGGAATTGGCGATAACGAAAGCAAGGTGCTGCCAAACAATATCAACCTGACCCTGAACAAAATTCAGGATTTACGATATGGTGAAAATCCACATATGGCAGGAGCCCTTTATGAGATTGTCGGCAATCTGTATGAATCCACTGACAGCTCATCTAATGCTTCTCCTAACACTACGCCTGATTTCAGCACGAGCTTTTGGGGAACCGCAAATCAACTACATGGGAAAGAGCTTTCCTATCTCAACATCCTTGACACCACGGCAGCTTGGGAATTAGCAAACGACTTACAATCAACAAAGTATGTTTTAGATGGTGGCACTGAAGAAATGCAAGCAGCAGTAATCGTGAAGCACTCCAATCCATGTGGGGCTGCTATCGCCGACAATATAAATGAAGCGTTTTCACTTGCCCATAGTTGCGATGAGGTTTCAGCCTTTGGCGGAATTGTTGCCCTGCCAGCAACAGTGGATGCCGAACTAGCCGAAAAACTTCACCATCTATTTTTAGAAGTCGTTATCGCGCGTGGATTTAATGATGATGCCCTTTCAACACTTTCTAAAAAGAAAAATATTCGCCTAATCACAGCTGAGCCACCAGCTACTATCCCGCTGCAAATCCGCTCAGTTGAAAATCGCATCTTGGCACAAGCTGCCCTTACAAATGAAGACAGTGGAAATGAAAAAGTTGGAAATGCCGACTATAAAGTAGTCACCGAAAAACAGCCCAGCAAGCAAGAGTGGGCTGACTTGCTGTTTGCCGAAAAGGTCGTGGCGGCAACCGTTTCAAACGCCATAGTCATCGCAAAAGATGGTGTGGCATTTGGTATTGGGGCAGGCCAGCAAAACAGAAAGGATGCCACCGCCATCGCCTGTGGAAAAGCTGCTGGGCGAGCGATTGGTGGAGTTTGTGCCAGCGATGCTTTCTTTCCATTTCCAGACGGGCTAGACGGCGCCATCCAAGCTGGATGCACAGCGGTTATCCAGCCAGGCGGTTCACAAAATGATGCAGAAGTTATTTCGGCAGCAGAGGCAGCTGGGCTTTCAATGGTATTTAGCGGAGTTCGCCACTTCCGCCATTAGCACTCGCTCGCGAAAGATTACTCTGTTTTCCCCAGCCAGCCTCAGCAAATGCTTCTGGCACTTTGCCAGTTGTGGCATATATATAAAGGGCTGCTTGATGGGTAGCCTGAACTAACGACCACCAGCTATAAAAACACATAATATAAAATATTGCAACTGCCAAGCCAACAATTATCAGCAAAATACTTTCAGTCTCAACAGCAACCAAACTAACAGACACAAGCGCCACCAAAACAGGCAAAACAAATAGGAGACCAACACTAGACAACCTAATGTTTCCCGCGTATTGCTCCTCCCATGATTTATCCATTGTTTGACCAATTCGTTCTAGTGCTTTTTTCGGGTTCAAGTCTTCAAAAATCATTACTGGAAGCATTAAGGATTCAGGAGTGAGCCATTTTATATGTAGATACAACGCAAAAGACCCTGTTTGCCTAAGCTCTCTAGAAAACGTTTTAGAAAGAAACTTCGTAAAATATGTAATCGGACGAGAAAATGTTGCCTTAATCATTCGAGATGGAAAATGGCTGATATCTTTTAGAGAGCTCCACACGGTTGGGTTTCCACCATTTAAACGTTTATACATGCCGGCAATCTGGGCAGCTTTGAAATAAGTGAAAATGCCTCCCATCAATGCAAAACCAAGAAAAGCTGAGCCATAAAGAGTCAGCAACGCATAGCCATATCTGTCAATACCAAAATTAGTAGCAATGATTATTGCTGGCACAGCGATGGCAGCAACAACTACAGCAGATATTAGAAAAGCAAGTCCCAAGAGCAACATAAGCTCTTTATCATGTGATGCGGCCCGCCATGAGATTTTGATTAGGTGGCGTCCGCCTCTAATTCTGGTATATGGGAATACCATTCTGGTATATGAATATGGCGGTCTTACCATTTACTACTTTATTGTATTAGTGCTTGTACGACCTCTGATGGCAAGAATTTGAGAGCTAGTTAATCGCTGGAGGATCGGCAGGGTCAGGATTGCGAGGATTGGCATGGTTGGCAGAATCGGGGTTGGGGTTGGGAGCGGAGGGATTAGCGGGATTGGATGGATTAACAGGATTAGGCAACGAACTTTCCCCAGCCTCATCAGTCGGCTGCAAGAAAGTAAAAAACTCAGCATCAACAAATGCTTCTGGCACTTTGCCAGTTGCGACATATATATAAGTCGCCGCTCGGAATGCCGATGTAATTAATGACCACCAAACAGAAAAACAAATAATACAAAATATTGCAACTGCCGCACCAAGAAGTAGCGGGGTAATATTTTTAACAGAAAAAGTAGCAATACCAAAAGCAGCAAAAGCCGCCATCACAAGAAGGGCAAATAAAGTAAAAATAGAACTCAGAGCAGCATTTCCCTCAAATTGCTCCTCCCATGAATCTCTCGTGAGTTGCTCCGATCGTTCTTTGGCATTTTCTAGACTTGGACCTTCAGAAATAAATAAAGAAACCATTAGAGATCTTTGAACAAATGATTTTGACTTTTGAATCGTGGCAAGCATGCCTTGTTTTGCGCGTCCTCTAAGAGAACGCCTACTAAAAATCGAGTTCATTTTATAAGATCCTCCCCACCGAATGATTTTAAATTGAACATGCCCGATATCTCTTAGTGAGCCAAACAAAGTTGGGTATCCACCGCTCAAACGTTTGTGCATTCCTGCTATCTGGGCTGCCCTGAAATAAACATTGATAGCTGGCACTGCCAACATGACGAGTATAAGTGCAATATAAATAATGAGTATTAAAAATATTGCTTGGTAAATTCCAATGCTTAATACGTTAAAGCTAATTACAATCCCCAAACTTCTAATAAGGATGAGTGCCATCATGGCTATGGCAGCAACTACCACAATGGATGCAACATAACCAAATGCCGAGAACAACATAAGCCTTTTGCCATAAGACGCAACACGCCATGAGGATTTGAACAACCGCCATCCTATGCGGAATTTTCCTTGATGTACGTAGGCGCTGCTCATTATACTTTCCTAGAAATTTTCCATGTTTAGTGTGTGATTTATGCTTGCCGTATAATATCCCCATTGGGCTAACAACTAGCCCAATAATTGTATAAGTTTTTAAATTTTAGCAGTCCCCTAGCCTTGCTTAGCTTCAACCTTTTGTTTGGGAAATTTTAGAGCGCCGCCATCAACTGGCTCTGACTTGAACCTAAATTGTTGTGGCTTTGCCTTTGTCTTTCTTCTGCCCGAAGAAAGTTGCAAAGTCAGCACCAGCAAATGCTTCTGGCTCTGTGCCAGTCGTGGCATATATATAGAGGGCTGCTTGATATGCTG